>SKLG01000207.1 GCA_007123335.1 Anaerolineae bacterium
CCCAGGCCGGGTGCCCGACGAGCATGGCAATGCAGTTGTAGCCCTGGGCCTTGCGGTAGCGCACCATATCCTTGAACCCCATCCCCGGCCCCACTGGGCGTTCGACGTCGTCCTCATACCAAGGGAAGCGGAAGGTAGGCGCCGCCCACCAAGTATCGCCCACCAGGAAGCAGGGCGTGCCGTCGGCGTACTCGATGGCGTGGCCGTCCGCCGTGGGCCGCAAAAAGCCACGCCGGCAGGGGTTCGCGACCTTGTCCGTCTCACTCCACTCGATGACCAGGAACTCGCCGCGCTGCCCGTCCAGGCCCTCATCCTTGGGGGAGGAGCCGCTGGTCCAGCGCCACTGCCCAGACGCCGGCGCCACCACCCGCACGCGATAGGTGTCGCCGCCGTCCCAAAAGCCATAGACCCGACGGCGAAAGCCGGGACCCTCGAGATCGACCCAGACCTCCACCGCCGTATAGGGGTTCAGGTGCCGGGATTGGCGGCAGGGCCCCGACGCCGAGAGCACGATATCGACCTTTTCCCAGATATGGACGCGGTTGTCCGGCATCGCGTTTGCTCCTCTGCGTGTTTGTCGCATGTCTTGTCTGACTATGCTGTACCTATCACGCCGACGCATTCATACGCAGGCGCAGCGTCTTGCATTCAAAGGGACGGAAGCTGAGCGGGATGGCGCCTTGCTCGCAGGACAACGCCTCGCTCGCGATCTCGCCCTCAAGCATATCCGTCTCGTGGACCTCTACCACCGGCAGCGTCGTGCGCAGGGTACAGGTCGTGGCGGTGCGTTTGGCCTCATAGAGGCGCAGCACCAAGTCGTGCGTGCCGTCTGCGCCGGCCTCCTCCGCCGGTTTCACCGTCTCGATGATGATGTTGGGCGCATCCACCGCCAGTAGGGACGCCTCGCCGGCCGACCCGACGGCTGCCAGCGGGGGAACGTTCAGCGCATAAGCCTCGCGCACCACGTCGCTCTCCAGGAAGGGGCTATTCCAGCAGGTAAAGGCGTAGGAGAACTCTTGAGGGCCCAGATCGGCGGTCATGTCCGGGGCCAGAGGCGCACGCAACAGCGTGAGCTCGATGGCGGCAGGCGTAGGGCCTGAAGTACTGACGCCGTACTTGCAGTCATTCAACACCGCGCAGCCTCGCCCCTCCTCGACCAGCGCAGTCCACTTTTGGTTGGCCACCTCGAACTGGTCGGCGTGAAAGGGCCGCGAGCGGTGGGTGGGCCGGGCAATGTGTCCAAACTGGATCTCGTGCAAAGCCTCGTGGGCGTTCACCGTCACCGGGAAGGTTACCTTGAGCAGCTTGTGGCGCTCCTGCCAATCGATGGCGGTATCGAACTGGAGGGTGCGGCTGTTGCGCCGCAAGGTGATCTCCTGGACTAGCGTCGAGTCGTGCAGCCGACGCTCGACGCGCAGTCGGCCCAGCAGCGGACCGGCGCTCACCACCGAGATCGCGTCGGGCCCGACGCCCGCCTCCTCGGACAGCTCGACGGGCGAGAGCGCATACATGCTGTCGATGTCCCAGGCGTCAAAGCGCGCCGGCACATCCTTGTAGAGGCAAAAGCGGTTGCACGGCCCTGCGGCCCACTCGCGCCCGGCCTCCTTGTCGTAGATGCTGGTCACCTCGCCGTGGGCGTTGAGCTCCACACGCAGCAGCTCGTTCTCCAGAGAGCGCTCGCTGACCTGCACATGTGGCATGGGTGTTGTCGGTTCGATGGATTCTGCCGACAGGTTAATCGTCGTCCAGCCGCAGGAAGGTACATCGACCTCTACCCACATATCGTCGTCGATCTCTTGAGCGGGAAGCGCCTTGCCGCTTTGTGATGCCCCTTTGGCGCCGGGCAATGATACCAGCGCCGAACGCTCCCAGCCCAATGCGTTGAACACGGTCAACGCGCCCCCGGTCTCGTCGGTCAGAGCGCTTGTCGCCTCGCTCACCAGATTGCCGGCGGTGTCGAGGACCTCCTCATAGTCGGCCTCGGCCTCCTCATAGACGCGGTGGATCGAAGAGCCGGGGATGATGTCGTGGAACTGGTTCAGCAGCACCAGCTTCCAGGCGCGATCCAGCGCCTCGCTGGCGATGGGCTGTCCGCGAAGGAGGTGAGCGGCGCAACCCCACAGCTCGGCTTCGCGCAGGGCCAGCTCGCTCTTGCGGTTGCCGCGCTTGGTGCGGGCCTGAGAGGTGAGGGTGCCTCGATGCGCCTGAAAGTAGAGCTCGCCCACATAGCGCTCGGCGGGCCAGCCGCGCTCTTCCTGATCGATGAAAAACTCCAGGGCATGGCTCATGCGCGTGCGTGGCACCCCCTGCAAATCTCCGAGACGGCGCAGGTATTCGAGATGGGTGCGCGTGGGCCCGCCGCCGCCGTCGCCCCAGCCAAAGGGAAAGAGCCGCGTGGCGATGCCGTCCTTTTGCACCCGCGACGTCCAGCGGCCGATGATCGTCGCCGGGTCGGTGCGCGAGTTATAGTCGTTGTGCAGGTGCACCCGCACCTCCGAGCCGTCGACGCCCTCCCAGGTAAAGGTGTTGTAGGGGAAGGGATCGGC
>SKLG01000556.1 GCA_007123335.1 Anaerolineae bacterium
CTGATCCATCAACGCCTCGGGGTCTGTTCGAAGTTTCTGGTCTTGGTGTGGCTGGAACTTGGTGGCCAGCACATAACGATCTCGATCTACGCCCTCAAGCCCGGCGCCCAACAACTCTTCGCTCTCACCATACGAGGGCGAAGAGTCAAAAACATTAATGCCCAGATCTAGAGCAGTGCGCACGAGGCGTTGCGATTCCTCGTCACTCAACCCCGCTTTTTGGCCCAATTGGGCGGGGCCACCGGTGCCCAGCCCTGCGAGGGATACTTGTAGGCCGGTGCGGCCTAGTGTACGAAATTCCATGCTGTACCTCCATCGGCTATCAAGCCTTTTCACGCTGTTTCCTGTCGTGATCTCCCTGGCGCACCCACTCGTCCACCAACTCGTCCTTATTGGTGGCCGGATCCACGAACGCGGCTACGAGGCGGATGGCATCTCGCCGACAACTCACTTCACACAGACCACAGTTTGCACAGCGCGTATGATCGAGGCGCACCCTCACGCCCCGATCAGGCAGACGTTCCACCTCTAGCCCGCCGGCAGGACAGACGCGGACGCACTGGCCACATCCAATGCACGCATCGATATCCACGACCACCCGGCCCTGATAGGTCTCCTGTAGCTCCATGGGGCCATAAGGGTAGGCGATCGTCTCGCGCCGTCGCAGCAGCCTGCGCAGCAGATGGGGCACCAGGTGACTCTGAGATGCGCTGCGCTTCATGCTACCACCCCCCCAGAAATACTGCAACCAGGATCTGCACCACGCCGAGAGGCGCCAGGATCTTCCAACCTAGATCGGCCAGTTGGTCGATACGCACTCGAGCATAGAGAGCCTGAATCAAGCTCAGCAAAACCATGAACAAGAATAGCTTGACGAGGTAAATCGGGAATCCCCAATGCAGCCAGAGTCGATCCGCGCCGCCGAGGTAGACGGCGATCACCAGATTGATGCCGACAAGCGTTTGCAGCAGATGACTTAGCTCCCAGAGGGCCAGCTTGCGGCCACTATACTCGGTCAGCGGCCCGGCACCGACCTCGGACTTGGCATGGGGCAGATCAAAGGGCACCCGCTTCAACTTGCCCAGCAAGCCCAACAGAGTGACGAAAAAACCTACAGGAAAGATAATGAGATACCAAGGATGCACTCGCTGCGCATTCATGAGTGTCACGACACTCCACGAACGGGTATAGATGGGCGGGGCAAACATACCCAAGAGGAGAGGTACCTCATAGCTAAAGTATTGTAGCAATGAACGGTTCCCACCGAGAACGCTATAAACGCTCGGCGTCACCCATCCGGCGAGAAAGTAGGCCAGTGAGGGCACGCTCAGCAAAAAGAGGGCGACGACCAAATCTCCCTCAAAACTGTACAGCACCGCGCCACCCACCGGGATAAACATGCCCGCCGTCATGGCGCTGACCGTCGCCGCGAGCGGCAGGATGGTCGCCAGGGCGTTGTCGGTGCCTTGGGGCAGAATATCCTCCTTGGCGAATAGCTTGATCACATCAGCCAAGGGCTGGTATATAGGCGGCCCCACCCGCCCCTGCCACAGCGCCACGAACTTGCGGTCGACCCAGCCGAGCAGGAGGGCCATGGTCACCAAATAAAAGATGCCTGGAAAGAGAACAAGCCCTAACAGCACGTTCAACATCGTCTACGCCGTCCCACCTTACAACATCCCTAGAAGCTCAATCCACCATGCCTAATTCGATGCGCCCCCTCAAAACGCCTATCTGGGAGCGCAGAAAGCCAGCTTGCTCCTACCGATCCGCGCAGGCGACGCACAAATCCGCGCCGGCGATGACCGCTGCGATATCCGCCGTGTGCAGTCCGGGCAGCATCCGCTCCAGCGCCATCAACGTCGGCAACGTCGGCGTGCGCACTTTGACCCGCTGCGGATGATCGCTGTCATCTGAGCGCACATAGTAGAGCAGCTCACCCCGTGGGGCCTCGATGCGCGCCACCGTCTCGCCAGCAGGAACGCGAGCCGGCACGCGGATGCTGAGAGGCCCCTCAGGCAGTTTGGCCAAGATCTGCTCGCACAGCCTCACGCTCTGCACCGTCTCCTCCAGCCGCACCAGAGCCCGGCTCCACACATCGCCATCCGATGCAGTAATGACCTCAAAATCCAACTGATCATAGATCAGATAGGGCGCATCGCGGCGCATGTCCAGGCCATCGCCTGACGCGCGGGCGGCGGGGCCGACGATGCTAAAGGCGCGTACCATCTCTGGATCCATGACGCCGATGTATTCCGTCCGCCGATGAAAGGAGCGATCCCGTTCCACGAGCTGGCGAAACAGGTCCAACTGGCCGTGAAACTCGCGCAAGCGCTCCATCACCGCTGGCGCCTCGTCGGCGGACACATCCATCCGCACCCCGCCGATGATGTTGGCATTATGGGCGATGCGTCCTCCTGACAACTGCTCCATAATATCCAGGATCATCTCGCGATCACGCCAGGCGTACATAAAGATTGTGGTAAAGCCAATAGCCTCAGCCAGCACGCCGAGCCAAAGCAGATGGCTATGAATACGCTC
>SKLG01000297.1 GCA_007123335.1 Anaerolineae bacterium
GATCCTGGATCAGCTCATAGTCCAGCCGCCGCTTTTTGCCCTGGGCATCGCGCATCATGATCCGTTCTCTCCCCGCTGGCGCTCGCGCTGCAATGTGTGGGCCAGGTGGCCGCTCACGGCGCTTTCTTGCTCGACATTGGGCAGCAAGAACGAGTCGTGGCCATAGTCACTGGTAATCTCTAGAAACGTGGTGGGCAACCCGTTGGCGTGCAGGGCGCGGACGATCTCCTTGGACTGGTAGGTGGGAAAGAGCCAGTCACTGGTAAAAGAGATGACCAGGAACGCAGCGCGCACACGTTCGAAAGCCTCAACCAGGGAAAGATGACCGTTCGCCACATCGAAATAGTCCATCGCTTTGGAGATGAACAGGTACGAATTGGCGTCAAAGCGCTCGACAAAGTGGCTGCCCTGGTAACGCAGGTAGCTCTCCACCTGAAAGTTGGTCTCGAAATCCCAGGATACGCGGTCGCGGTCTTGCAGCCGTCGGCCAAACTTGACCCGCATCTGCTCGTCAGAGAGGTAGGTGATGTGGCCGATCATCCGGGCGATGGACAGGCCGGCAGCGGGGACACTCTTGCCGTAATAATGCCCGTCGGCCCAGTCGGGATCGGCCATGATCGCCTGGCGGCCCACCTCATCAAAGGCGATGGCCTGGGCGCTGAGGCGCGCGGCGGTGGCGATGGCGTGCACCGAGGCCACGGCATCAGGATAGCGCACCGCCCAATCCAGCGCCTGAAATCCACCCATGCTGCCGCCGCTTACGGCCAACAGCCGCTGAATGCCCAGGTGCTCGATGAGCAGATGCTGGGCGCGCACCATGTCACCAATGGTGACCATGGGAAAGTCGGGGCCGTAGGGCCGCCCGGTCTGCGGATCGATACTCGATGGCCCGGTGCTGCCCTTGCAGCCGCCGAGGATGTTGGAGCAAATCACATAGTATTTGTTCGTATCATAGGCCTTGCCCGGCCCGACCATAATGTCCCACCAACCCGCCTTTTTGTCGTCGGGCGAATGGATACCGGCGACGTGGGCATCGCCGGAAAGGGCGTGCAGGATCAAGATGGCGTTATCCGCCTCGGGCGACAGCTCACCATAGGTTTCGTAGGCCAGCGTCATCTCGGGCAGCGAGCGCCCACACTCCAGCGGAAACCCCTCCGGCCCCAAGTCGGCGTGCCAGAGCCGGGTCTCCACCAAGCCCACGCCGCCAGCGTCGGGCGCCGTGAACTCGGGTACATCCAAGATACCATCTGCGTGTCGATTGGTCATACTATGGTCTCACACCTGCGCCAGGGCCTGTTCAAGGTCGGCCAAAATATCATCGAGGGTCTCGATGCCAATGGAAAGACGGACAAAGTCGGGTGTCACTCCGGCGGCACGCTGCTCCTCTTCGCTGAGCTGCTGATGGGTCGTCGAGGCCGGGTGAATGGCCAGGCTACGGGTATCGCCGATGTTGGCCAGATGGCTAAGTAACTGCAAGCTCTCGATGAACTCGCGTCCCGCCGCCAACCCCCCTTTGACGCCAAAGCCCACCAACCCGCTGGCGCCGTCAGGGAGATAATGTTGGGCCCGCTCGTAGGATGGATGGCTGGGCAGGCCCGGATAGAGCACCCAATTCACCTTGGGATGCTCTTCCAGGAAGCAGGCCACGGCCAGGGCGTTCTCCGAGTGGCGGGCCATGCGCAGGCTCAGCGTCTCGATCCCCTGGAGGATGAGAAAGGCGTTGAACGGGCTCAGACACGCGCCCATATCGCGCAGTGCCCTGACCCGCGTGCGGATGGCAAAGGCCAGATTGCCAAACGTCTCATAGAAGCGCAGGCCGTGGTAGGCGGGATCGGGCTCTACAAAGTCAGCGAAACGCCCACTATCCCAGGGGAAGTTGCCGCTATCCACCAGGATGCCGCCTATGGAGTTGCCATGGCCGCCCAGGTACTTGGTCAAGCTATGGATGACCAGATCGCAGCCGTGCTCGATAGGCCGGCACAGCGCCGGGGAGGCGGTGGTGTTGTCCACCAACACCGGCACGCTGCGCTCATGGGCGACGTCGGCGATCCCGGCCAGGTCGGGGATGGTAAGCCGGGGGTTGCCGACGGTCTCCAGGTAGACGACCTTGGTGCGGTCGGTGATCGCCGCGGCGAAATCCTCCGGCTCGTCGCTATCCACCCACACGGTGTGGATCCCCAGCCGCGAAAGGGTGGCCGAGAGCAGGGTCACGGTGCCGCCATAGAGGCGCGTGGTGGCGACGATCTCGTCGCCGGCGGAGCAAAGGGTGAGCAACGCCGCTGTCTCGGCGGCCTGGCCGCTGGCAAAAGCCAGCCCGGCAACGCCCCCTTCTAGAGCGGCGACGCGCTGCTCCAGCACGTCATTGGTAGGGTTCATGATGCGCGTATAGATATTGCCAAACTCTTCCAGCGCGAAAAGCCGCGCCGCGTGGTCGGCATCCTTAAAGACATAGCTGGTGGTCTGCCAGATGGGCACGGCCCTGGCCCCGGTCTGAGGATCTGGGGTATAACCGGCGTGCAAGGATCTGGTATCGAACCC
>SKLG01000153.1 GCA_007123335.1 Anaerolineae bacterium
CATTGAGGAGATGGGTGTAGAGTGCTGGGTGACCGGGTTGCGCTGCACCGAGGGACGCACGCGCACCGATTTCCAAGAGATCGAGGAGCGGGACGAAGGGTTGATCAAACTGAACCCCATCCTGATCTGGCTTGAGCGCGAGATCTGGCAGTATCTCGCTGTGTACAATGTGCCTGTTAATCCGCTCTATCGCAAGGGCTATCGATCCCTCGGCTGCCTGCCATGCACGCATATTGCCGCTGGCCCCGACGAGCGAGCCGGCCGCTGGCTCGGCACGAGCAAGTGTGGCGGAGAGTGCGGCATCCATACAAGACCGCTCAAATCGAACCATCAAGGACACGAACGGTATACCATACACGAGGCCGAGCTGGGGCGTACGCCGGTTACTGACCGATGATGAACGCATCCTTCTGGAGCACGCGGCGATCAGCGATCTGCCGCGTGACCAGAGAGGATGACATAATGCCCTCAACAAATGCATGCCGGAGATAGGCCTTTTCTCTCCGGCAGGCCGACAGCTCGACCATTTGGGAGGCTCCCAAAGGAGGCACAATGGGAAAGCAGCTACTGGAAACGGATGCATCTTTACGGCGGTTTGCGCATATTGACGAGTTGATCGCCAACCCCCAGAACCCGACGCCGTTGGTGCGGGTCCATCGTGTTGTGTCCCAGTGTTCGATGGACCTGCATCTCAAGCTGGAATGGTTCAACCCGTTCGGCTCTATCAAGGATCGTACCGCCCTGTTCCTGCTCAAGGGCATGATTGAGCGTGGTGAGCTGAACGGCAAAGATCTGGTCGAGCCGACCTCGGGGAACACCGGTATTGCTCTGGCCGGTCTGGCGGCCATCATGGGCAAAAAGATATCGGTCACCATCCCCGATGGCGTCCCCGAGGAAAAGAAGCTGCTCCTGCGTATGCTCGGCGCCGAGGTGTGGGCGACGCCGGACGATCTGTGCCCCATCGATCACCCCAAGGATGGTGCCATCGCGCTGGCGCACTCGATGGTTCACAGCAAGGCCAATGGTGGGCACTATGCCATGCCCAATCAGTACGAGAATCCGGACAATGTCAGGGCGCACTATGAGACCACAGGCCCCGAGGTTTGGGCCCAGACTCAGGGCGAGATCCGCTTTTTCTTTGCCGGCTATGGCACCTGTGGCACCATCACCGGCATTGGCAAATATCTGAAAGAGCAGAACCCCGACATCCGCGTCATCGCCATGGAGCCGCAGAAGGGGCATCGTCTGCCTGGCCTCAAGAATCTCCAAGAATCCAAGCCGCCCGCCATCTTGGATACCAGCATCATTGATGAGGTGCTCAAGGTGGAGGATGACGACGCATATGCCATGACCAGGCGGCTCTTCCGTGAGGAAGGGCTCATTGTGGGACCCTCTACCGGCGCCATTGTGCACGCCGCGATCGAGTTCGGGCGTGACCGGGAGGGCGTCGGCGTGGCTATCTCGCCGGATAGCGGCCTGAAATATGCCAGCTTTTTCGCCGATATCTTGGGGGACGAGGGCAACCCGAGCTTATAGTTCGCGTTTTCAACCTTTCGACTTGTAGGAGGCAAGCTCATGACTCGACGGGAGCACCCCGATCTATATAATCTGCCGGATAGCCTGACCCACGATTTGGCGACGTTGGTGACCATGGTGCAGCAATACAAGGCCGGCGAGATCTCTTCGCTGCGCTTCAGAGCGTTTCGCGTGCCCCTGGGCGTCTATGAACAGCGGGAGCTGGGCACGTATATGCTCCGCGTGCGGTTGCCCGGCGGCACCCTTTTACCCCGGCAGATGCACAGGCTGGCGCAGGTCTCGCAGAGATATGGGAATGGCGTATTGCACGTTACCACGCGCCAGGATATCCAGGTCCATGGCGTGGTGGTCGACGATATACATCCGGCCCTCGTCTCGCTCCGCGAGGCCGGCCTCTCCACCTCGGGCGGTGGTGGCAACACGGTGCGCAACGTCACCGCCTGCTACGATGCCGGCGTCTGCTCTGCCGAGGCCTTTGATGTGACGCCCTACACTCTCGCGCTTACCGAGCATCTCTTGGCCGATCCGCTCTCTTTCCAGTTGCCGCGCAAGTTCAAGATCGCCCTGGCTGGCTGCGGACGCGATTGCTCCGGGGCCACGATTCACGATGTGGGCTTGATCGCCAAGCAGCGCGACGGCGAGCCGGGATTCGCCGTGTATGTGGGCGGCGGAATGGGTTCAGGCAGCCGCGTTGCCGATCTCTTGGAACCCTTTGTGCCCGCCAACGAGATCCATTGGGTCGTCGAGGCCGTTAAACGCGTGTTCGACAAGCACGGCAATCGGAAGAACAAGAACAAGGCGCGTTTGCGCTTTTTGCTCGACAAGATCGGCCTGGAGGCCTTTCGGGAGCTGTATGAGCAGGAGCTTGTCGCGGTGCGTCGTGATCAGCCGCAGCCGCTAGAGATTCGCCCCCTGGCTCCCTCTCCGCAGATAGAGACTGAGCCGCAAGCCGTGGAGGCCGAGATCGATCAGGCTGGCTTGGCGGCATGGCAGGAGGCGAACGTGCTGCCGCAAAAGCAGGCCGGTTATTATATGGTCTTTCTTCCGCTGTTGTTGGGGGATATTGCAGCGGAAGATTTGTCCGCTCTGGCCCACGTCGTGGAGCGCTATGGCGAGGGAATGCTGCGCGCCGAGCAGCGCCAGAACGCTGTCTTGCGCTGGGTTTCCGAGGCCCAGCTCGATGCGCTCTATGCCAGTCTTGCGCCCCTTGGCCTGGTGGAGAGCCAGCCGCCCATTCTGCGCGATCTGGTCTCTTGCACCGGAGCTTCGACCTGCCAGCTCGGCATCTGCCTATCTCGCGGGCTGGCCAAGGCCATCGCCAGGGAGCTATCGCGCTCCCATCTCGATCTCGCCGCTTTGGGCGAGTTGAGCCTGCACATCAGCGGTTGCCCGAATTCGTGCGGGCGGCATCCCATGGCCCAGATCGGCTTTTATGGCGCGGCGCGCAGGGTGCATGGGCGATTGGCCCCGCATTATACGAGCGTACTGGGCGGCCGGGTGGCGGAAGGGGAGACACGGCTGGCCGAACGGGCGGGCATCCTCCCGGCCAGAGATGTGCCCACGTACGTGAAGGAGCTGCTTCAGGCTTATTCTGTCTCATCCGAGTTCCCCGATTTTGACGCCTTTATCGATAACGGTGGAGGTCGCATAGCCTCTGATCTGCTGGCCAAATATGCCGATGTGCCCGATTTCGACGAGGACAAGAACTATTACTTTGATTGGAGCGCGGAGGAGCTCTTTTCCATGGCTGGACGAGGGCCGGGCGAGTGCAGCGCAGGGGTCTTTGACCTGATTGACGCCGATCTGGATAGCGCCTGCGACGCGCTTACGGTGGGCAAACTCTTCGAGGCGGCCGGGCTGGCCAGCCGCGCCCTGCTGGTCACTCGCGGCGAACAGCCGGAGGATGATCTACAGGCCCTTACCCTCTTTAAAAAGCACTTTGCCGAGCCAGAGCTTGTCAGCGCTGAATTGGACAAGCTAGTCTCTGCTGGAATCGAGGCCGCTGGCGCACCGAATCCGGCACAGGCTTTTGATGCTACGCCGGATGATGTGGCTGCACTCATTGCTGCCGTGCAAGAGCTTTATGATAACATGGACCCCTCGCTGCGCTTTACGCCCGTCAAGGCGCAAGAAGCGGAGGTCCCCGAGGCGCCAGCTATCCAGGCAGATAGCTCTCACGATTTTCGCGGCGTTGTGTGTCCGCTGAACTATGTCAAAACGAAAATGGCGCTTGCCCCGCTACAGGCAGGCCAGATCCTTGAGGTGCTGCTGGATGATGAAGGTGCCCAAAACGTGCCCGATAGCGCCGCGCGAGATGGGCATCAAGTGCTGAACGTCGAGCGCCAGGCCAATCACTGGCGCGTGATCATCCGCAAAGGCGGGGAATAGCCGCTTGTTTTGCTCGCTGAACCGGGGCTCTGCGGGGATGTATGTTGCGTGCGTTTCATCCCCGATTGCTCGGTTATACGTACGAGCGCCAAGCAGAGCCCTGACTCCAACCTGGAACTATTTGCCGCCGGCCATCGAGCGGCCGGCGGTTTTATGACCCATGGAGCCCGTCCACGCGCCCAAGCCGTTTTGAGATTTACTAAACTTTGCCTATAATTACACAATATTGGGCAGATTTCACCATCATGTGGAGGGCTGTGTGGCGTCGACAGAGGACCGTTGGCTCACGATTCACGAGGCGAGCGATCTGCTCGGCGTACATCCGGCAACGCTGCGCACATGGGCCGATGAGGGGCAGATCGCTGTAGCCCGCACTCCCGGCGGGCACCGCCGCTTCCGCCGCTCTGATGTTCAGGCGTTGATGCAACCCGAGCGATCAGGCGCCGATACGGCATTGGATCTCATCCCCGCCGCAGCCTCGGCCGACGTCGCCATCTCGCATGTGCGGCGGGATCTGTCTCATTTGAACCCTTTTGGCGACACGCGCCTGGCAACGTTGAGCGAGGAGGACCGCCTCCGCTTCCAGCACGATGGCAGACAGCTCGTTCACCTGGCCATCCAATACGTAGCGCGCCGCAAGGGGCATCAGACCATCCTCGATCAGGCTGCCGAGATCGGCCGCATCTATGGCCGGACCTGCATCCGCCATCACCTCACTCTCGTCGATGCCGTTCGTACCTTCTCCCACTTTCGCGAGGCGGTGCTTGACGCGATCTGCCCCACACATGGGCCAGTCCATGCCGGCGACCAGGAATCGGTCCGCGTCCGACGAGAGATGAACACATTCTTTGACGCGCCCTTTTATGCCATGCTTGAGGTCTATGATCGTTCCCACACAACCTGGATCGCGCCGTCGTGAGCGGGTATCCCATCATCCTATCCGATCTTGAGCATGCGCGCTGCGTGGTCATTGGAGGAGGAAAAGTGGCGGCGCGAAAAGTAGCGGGCCTGGTTGAGGCCGGCGCCCGCCCCGTCGTCATCAGTCCCGAGCTGTGCCCAGAGCTATGTGCCCTTGAGAGGTGCGCGACCATTCTGCGCCGACCGTACCGGCAGGGCGACCTGGATGACGCCTTTTTGGTGATAGCCGCCACAGACGATAAAGCCATCAACCACGAGATCGCCGAAACCTGTCGTCGGCGCGACATCCTGATCAATGTCGTGGATCGCCCGGAGCTTTGCACCTTTACCGCTCCCGCCGTGGTGCGACGGGGCGACCTGCTCATCGCCATCGCCACCGGCGGGCGCAGTCCGGCCTTGGCTCGCTTTTTGCGCGAAACCCTCGAATCACTCATCGATCCGGCCTATGGGGAATTGCTGGCCATCCTCGGCGATCTGCGCGGCGATATTCACAGCCGCGTTCCGCGCTCTGAACAGCGCAGCGTGTGGCGGGAACTTTTGGATGGACGGCTCTTGGCGCGGCTTCGGTCCGACGGAGAGGCGGATGCGCGTCGGTTGGCGCGACACATCGTTGAATGCCATATACCGACAGCACCGGAGCCATGAGTGTACGGAGGATACGGTATAGATATGTCTCTTATTCTATATATCGGTTTAAACCACGAAACTGCTCCCATCGATATTCGTGAGCAACTGGCATTGTCTCGCCAAGAGATTGCGGAGCTACTCGCTACGCTATGTGCGCCATACTCACCTTTGGCCGAGGCCGTCTTGCTCAGCACCTGCAACCGCGTCGAGATGTATGCGCTGACACAAGAATCTGACGAGGTGCGTGATACTCGCCAAGCTATGCGCTTTATCGAGGAGCATCTGGCGGGGGTGCACGATATGCCCCTGGCAACGCTCAGGCGGCACCTTGTGTACGGAGAGGGTCAGCAAGCGGTTGAGCACCTGTGCCGTGTGGCCGCTGGCCTGGATTCCATGATCCTGGGCGAGGCGCAGATCCTTGGCCAAGTCGTGGATGCCCATGAAACGGCCATCGATTGCGGCACAGCCGGCCCTGTGCTCGCCGCCCTCTTGCGCAAGGCCATCGAGTGCGGCAAGAGGGCGCGGACCGAGACCGACATCGGCGGCAGCGCCGCATCGGTCAGCTATGCCGCCGTCGAGCTGGCCAAGAACACGCTGGGCAGCCTAAAGGGGCGCAACGTCCTCCTGATCGGCGCCGGCGAGATGGCCCAGCTCGCGGCCCACAACCTGTGCGCCGGCGGTGCCGACCGCTTTCTGGTCGTCAATCGCACCTTTGAGCGGGCTGAACGCCTGGCCCGGCCTCTTGGGGGCCAGGCCCATGCCTGGGAGGCGATGGAGAGCGCCTTGCGACAGGCCGATATCGTCCTCTGCTCCGCCGGCGCGCCCCATACGATCATCCACCGCGACTTGGTAGAGCGCGTGCGCCAAGAGCGGAACGGCGAGTCCCTCTTTTTTATCGATATCGGCGTGCCGCGCAATGTGGACCCTCGCGTCGGCGAGCTAGCTGGCGTGAGCTTGTACGACATCGATGATCTGCAGCATGTGGTGCAGCAGAATCTATCCGAACGCGAGCGCGAGGTGCCCAAGGTAGAGGCCATCGTGCAGGAGACCACCGACGAGTTTATGGCCTGGCTGGCCGGCCGCGAGGTCATCTCCACGATCTGCGATCTGCGCCAGATGGCTGAACAGATTTGCGCCGACCAGGTGCAGCGCGCGTTGAACCGCCTGGGGCCGCTCGACGAGCGCGAGCAAGAGATCGTGCGCAACTTGGGCCAGCGCATCACCCACAAGCTGCTCCATCAGCCGACGGTTCGACTGAAAGAATCGGCTCGCAACGGAGATGGGGCCGAGTATGCCGATGCCGTGCGCGCCCTGTTCGGCCTGGAACCCACGCCCGACAAGGCAGGAGCGCGCCAGTGAGCCCACAGCGCACCTATATCCTCGGCACACGTGGCAGCGCTCTCGCCCTGGCGCAGACTCATCTGGTCCTCGCCGCTCTCAAGGCGCGACATCCGCAGATCACGTGGGAAGTGGAGCCGATACGCACCACGGGGGATCGCGATCAGACCACCTCCCTGTCCCAAATCGGTGGGCAAGGTGTCTTTGTCAAGGAGATCGAGCGGGCGCTGTTGGCCGGCGAGATCGACCTGGCGGTGCACAGCTTGAAGGATGTCCCCAGCGTCCTTCCCGATGGGCTCGCCCTGGCCGCCATGCTGCCGCGTGAGGACCCGCGCGACGCGCTCGTCAGCCGGACGGGCCTCACGCTGGGCGAACTGCCTGAAGGGGCGAGGGTGGGCACCGGCTCTATGCGACGCCGCGCACAACTGCGGGCCATCCGCGCCGATCTGCAACTGCTCGACATTCGCGGCAACGTCGATACCCGGCTGCGCAAGGTGCAAGAGGGCACGTATGACGCCGCTGTCCTGGCAGTCGCCGGCCTGCGCCGCTTGGGGCGTGAGGACGCCATCAGCGCGGTCCTCTCCCCGGAGGTCATGCTTCCTGCGCCGGGGCAGGGCACCATCGTCATCCAGGTTCGCGACGATGACGACGTTGCCGTGCAACTCGTCTCCACGTTGGACGATCCCGCCACCCGAGCGGCCTCGACGGCGGAGCGAGCTTTCCTGCACGTCCTCGGCGCCGGATGTCGTCTGCCCATAGGCGCCTATGGCACCGTCGAGGATAGCTCTTTGCGCCTGGTGGGCATGATCGGCGCACCAGATGGCGGACGGCTTGTACGGGGCGAGATATGCGGCGAGATCCGAGAGGCGGAAGCGTTGGGCAACGCCCTAGCGCGACAACTCTTGATTCAGGGCGGCGCCGATCTGCTGGGAGAGGAGGGGCGATGACCGGACAAGTGATCCTCGTCGGCGCGGGGCCGGGCGATCCCGGGCTCATCACCGTGCGCGGGGTTGAAGCGCTGAGCCAGGCGGATGTGGTGCTCTATGACTTTTTGGCCTCCTCCGAGCTTTTGCGCCATGCGTCCGCTCACGTCGAGCGCATCTATGTGGGCAAACGGGCCGGCGCCCACGCCATGACGCAGCAGGAGATCAACCAACTGCTGGTGGACCTGGCGCGTCAGGGCAAGTGTGTGGTGCGACTAAAGGGGGGCGATCCCTTTCTCTTTGGGCGCGGCGGTGAGGAGGGACAGGCGGTGGCCAAGGCGGGAATCCCCCTTGAGATCGTCCCCGGCGTCAGCAGCGCCATCGCCGCGCCGGCCTATGCGGGCATCCCGGTCACCCATCGCGGCGTGGCCAGCAGCCTGGCCATCGTCACCGGCCACGAGGACCCCGCCAAGGCGGAGAGCTCCCTCGACTGGGATGCGTTATCGCGCATGGAGACGCTGGTGGTGCTGATGGGCGTGGGCAATCTGCCGCGCATCATCGAGCGCCTGCTCGCGCTGGGGCGCGAGGCGACGACGCCGGCGGCGTTGATCGAATGGGGCACGCTGGGCCGGCAGCGCACCGCCGTTGGCACACTGGCTGATATCGTGGAGCGCGTGGAAGAGGCGGGACTTGGCCCCCCGGCCATCATCGTCGTGGGCGACGTCGTGGGCTTGCGAGAGGGGCTCAACTGGTTCGAGACCCGGCCACTGCAAGGCCTGCGCGTGCTGGTGACGCGCACCCAGCAGCAGGCGAGCAAACTCTCGCGGGCGCTGCGCGCTCAGGGCGCCGAGCCGGTGGAGTGCCCGCTCATCGAGATCGTCCCGCCGGACGATTGGGGGCCGTTGGATGCGGCCATCCGACGCCTCGACAGGTATGATTGGATCATTTTGACCAGCACGAACGCCGTCGGGGCCTTCTTTGGGCGACTATGGGCGGCGGGGTTGGATGTCCGCGCCCTGGCCTCCTGTCGCCTGGCGGCCATCGGCTCGGCAACGGCGGGGGCGCTGAGCGATCGTGGCCTGCGCGCCGATCTGCTGCCCGACGACTACAAGGCCGAGGCCCTGGTAGAAGCGTTGACAGAGCGCACCGATGTGGCCAGGCTTACCATGCTGCTGCCGCACAGCGCCATCGCCCGGCCGACGTTGGCCGAGCAACTGCGCGAACGAGGTGCTCGGATCGACGAGATAGCCGCCTATACCAACCGTCAACCGGAGGACCTGGCGCTATCGCTGCGCGCCGCGCTGCACGAGGTGGATCTCGTCACCTTCACCAGCTCCTCCACCGTGCGCCATTTTGCAGAGGCTCTCGGCGCCAAGGAGGCGGCCAACGCCCTCAAGGAGCGTCCTTCGGCCTGCATCGGCCCCATCACGGCGGAGACGATGCGCGGGTTCGGCATCGCGCCTACCATTGTCGCTGAAGAGTCCACCATCGAGGGGCTGGTGGATGCGTTGCTCGCCTGGCGAGCACAACATAAAGGGAGATAATGATAGCATGATCGGAGTGACCAGACTCTTGTGCGGTGCGGCCCAGTCGGGCGACGCATTGCGTTACGGGCGGCACGGAGCCGCCTCGCACGGGGGCGCCTCGCATGGCGGTACGCGCGACTCTTTGCAGCGTAAACCCATCGTCGTTTGGAATAGCACCAAGGCTTGCAACCTGGCCTGTGCGCATTGTTACTATGGCGCGAGTGAGCGCAAGGCGGCCGACGAGATGTCCACCGTCGAGGCCAAACACATGATCGACAATCTGGCCGCCTTTGGCGCGCCGGTGCTGCTCTTTTCCGGCGGCGAGCCGTTGATGCGCGCCGATCTCTTGGAGCTGGGCGCCTATGCCAGAGAGCGCGGCCTGCGCACCGTGATCTCGACCAACGGCACGCTGATCAGTGAGAAGCGCGCGCGGCAGATCGAGAAGACCGGCTTTTCCTATGTGGGTATCAGCCTGGACGGCATCGGTGCGACCAACGACGCCTTTCGCGGCGTGCCCGGCGCCTACGAGGCGGCCCTGGCCGGCATCCGCAACTGCAAACGCGCGGGCGTGCGCGTCGGGCTTCGGTTGACGCTGCACAAGCATAACGTC
>SKLG01000348.1 GCA_007123335.1 Anaerolineae bacterium
CAGCCAGAACACATGCGCGATCAAGCATCGGAGGCTATGGCTCGGCCACTTGCAGATATCTTTCCCTGCATCGCGACCTTGAGCCATCGCTTCCAGATCAGGGCTGTATCCCGATCTTTCTGCCATTCATCTCTGACACTATTATATGCCAGATACAATAGCCATGTCAATGCGTTCGACAGAAAAATCGGATGTCATGCCAGCCAGGATCGGTCAGAACGGCTATCAGTGGACAGAAACGCTAGGTCATTGACTATAGCGGACGAGTAGACGTGTCCGAGATGGTCTCATCGATCATGAGGCACCTGCGCCAAAGCGTGGCTTGAGCGATTGAACGATCGCCTGCAAGGCGTCGGCCAGATCCCGCGGAGATAGGCCATCCTGTCGACTCAGCATCATACTACGGCTGACCAGCGGCTCGCGCTCGGGATCCTTGGCCGATAGGATGATCACCGGGGTCGCGGTCAGTTCAGGATCGCGCGCCAGCACGCGCAACACCTCAAAGCCGTCGATACTGGCCTGGGGCATCACCAGGTCCAACAGTAAGAGATCGGGACTGCGCTCGTGCATCAGCTCCAGCGCCCGCCCCCCATCCCGCGCGGGCAGCACCACATAGTCGCGCTCCGCCGAGGCCAGCATACGGCCAAAGAGGCGGCGCGCCTCGGCGTCATCATCGGCGAGGACGATGGTCTTGGCGCCGGGGGCCACGCGTTCGATGGCCTCAAAGAGCGCCTGCCGCCCCACCGGCTTGACCAGGTAATCCTGGGCGCCAAGCCGATCCAGTGACGCCTCGCGCTCCGGCACCCAGCAAGAAAAGATCGGCACGCTGAAAGCCGTACGCGACAGACGGCCGAGGACATCGGCGCCCTCGCCCGAGGCATCGTTGATGACCAGCGCGCTGGCCGAGTGGGCCTCGACGACGTGGGCAGCCTCCTCCACCGTGGGCGCCGCCACCGGCTCTAATCCTTGGGCAAAGCGCTCCAAGAGGCGCAAAAGGGCCGTCCCTTTCTCGACGACCACCACTCGCGGTCTGGTGTGCAGTGGGGGAAGCTGAACACTGCGCGCCCGAGGCTCATAGGGCTGATCGCCGAACCAGCGTTGGCCGCCGGCCAGCGCCAAAGCCGCGTCGCCCAGCGGCAGAGCAAACGACACCGTCGTGCCCAACCCCAATTTGCTCTCGATCCAGATGCGCCCGCCATGCATCTCGACCAACCGTTTGCTGATGGCCAAGCCCAACCCGCTGCCGCCATAGCGCCGTCGTATCGATGGATCGCCCTGTTGAAAGGGCTCAAAGAGTCGATCGAGGGTCTCGGGGGCCATGCCTGGGCCAGAATCGCTGACGCTGACGGTGAGCAAATGCCCCGTCACGCTAGCCCGCACCCAGGCGCCGCCATGTTCGGTGAAACGGGCTGCGTTGCTCAGCAGGTTGAGCAACACCTGGCGAATGCGCGTGCGGTCGCAGTAGAGGGGCGGCAGCTCCTCGGGTACATCCAGCTCCAAGGTGAGCCCCTTTTTCACAAACAACCCCATAACCGTGTCCTGGGCCTCCTCGGCGATGCCGTAAAAGCTGGTCTGCTCCTTGAGGATCTGCATGCTGCCGCCATCCGCCTCGGAGAGGTCGAGGACGTCGTCCACCAGCTCGGATAGGTGCTCGCTGTTGCGGCGGATCGCGGCGACATCAGCCAGCAACGGGCCGGGCAGACGATGCGCATAGGTCTCGGGGGTATCCAGGATCATGTCGCTAAAGCCGATGATCATATTCAGCGGGGTGCGTAACTCATGACTCACGTTGGCCACAAACTCTTCTTTGGCGCGACGGGCCTCCTCCAGCGCACGACGGGCGGCGGAGAGCATCTCGTTCAAACGAATCGTCTCGCGATTGGCCAGGGCCAGGTCCTCAAGCACCTGTTTGAGCTCGGCCTGACGATCGCGAGCCACCTCAAGATGGCGTCGCGCCTCGGTATAGCCCTGCCACGACCAGGAGATCAATGTCCGCTGGGAGCGCTGCGCGGCGCAGAGCATGATGGCGAGGCCCCATAACGCTCCGAGGAGAATGGCCAATGTCGAGGGATCGCCGCGCAGGCCCAACCCGCTACCCGGCGAGGGGCCGACGATCACCAGCGCCGAGCTGGCGAGGCTGACGGTCAGACAGGCGCTGCGTCCCAGGGTAAGGCTGGCCGCCGCCACGGGGATAATCACCAGATAGTAGACCTGGCTCTGCGGGAACCAGAGCCATGCGACGGACACCGTCAAGAGCATGAACGCCACCATGATCCAGGCGGCTATCGCGGGTTTGCGCCCCTTGAGCGCCCACACGATGATGGCAGCGCCCATGATGCCCAGGCCCAACGCGCTGGTCGAGGGCGGCGGCAGGCTCTCGGGGTCCCTTACGGTGAGCGCCATCCCCACAAGGGCCAAGGGAACCAGAACCCAGGGCAAGAGCGCTTCGCGCAATTCGCGTTGTAGATCGTCAACCGTGCGTTCTTGCATGGGATATCTCCTCGCGGGTTGGGGCTGGCGATCTATCGTCCTA
>SKLG01000050.1 GCA_007123335.1 Anaerolineae bacterium
ATCGCGCAGCTCGGCGCCGCCAATCTTTAGCAGTTTATAGGTATGCATCGCACCCTCCGCTTTCCGGCATCCTTCTACCCTTCCCCCACCTCCCGAAGGGGGCGTCCACTCCAACATCCCTTCGGGAGGTGGGGGGCGGGGGTAACCGGATGCCGGAAAGCGGAGGATGCGATGCATACCTATAAACTGCTGAAAATAGGCGGCGCCGAGCTGCGCGATGGCCCGGTGTTGGACGAGCTGGCCATGGCCCTGGCCGCCCTGGTGGCCCAGGGGCCGCTGATCATCGTCCACGGCGGAGGCGCCGACATTGCCGACCTGCAACAGCGGCTCCACCTGGAGCCCCGTTTCGTCGATGGCCTGCGGGTCACCGACGACGAGTCGATGATGGTGGCCGAGATGGTGCTGTCGGGCTCGGTGAACAAGCGCCTCACCGCGCGGCTGGTGGCCCGTGGCGTGAGGGCCATCGGCCTGAGCGGCGTGGACAGCGGCATGCTCCGCGCCCAGTGCATGATCCACCCCAAGGGCGATCTGGGCCGCGTGGGCGAGATCACCCAGGTCGACCCCGGCTGCCTCGTGGACCTGCTGGATCACGGGTTCACGCCGGTGGTGTCGCCCATCTCGTTGGGCATGGATGGGCGCCCCTTTAACGTCAACGCCGACCACGCCGCCCTGGCCCTGGCCAGCGCCCTGCAGGTGAGCGAGATGATCTTTTTGACCGACGTGCCCGGCGTGCTGAGGAACGGGGCGCTCCTGCCCTCGCTGAGCGCCGCCGAGGCGCTGCAGCTCATCGAGGGCGGCGTCATTTACGGCGGGATGATCCCCAAGGTACAATCGGCCCTACAAGCGATCGAAAAGGGCGTCGGCAGTGTACGCATCACCAATCTGGCGAGTTTGGGTTTGAGCGCCGGCACCGTCGTGCTGGCTTGAGCAGGAGGACATCGTATCCCCACGCCTCCCGAAGGGTCCTTCGGGAGGCGGTTTGAGCAGGATGGGACGCCGGGCAGCCGGCCTCACGCGCTACCCTTTATGAGGAGGAGACACATGGACGCGGCAGAGATCAAGGCACTCGACGCACAGTATGTGCTACACACCTATGGCCGGGTTCCCCTGGTCATCGAGCGGGGCGAGGGCGTGACCCTCTATGACACCGACGGCAACGCCTATCTGGATTTCGTCAGCGGGATCGCCGTGAACGCGCTGGGCTATGGCGACCCCGACGTGATCCGCGCCATCGCCGAACAGGCGGGCCGGCTCATGCACGTCTCGAACCTTTATTACACCATCCCCCAGGCCCGGTTGGCCAAGATGCTGGTGGAGGCGTCCTTTGCCGACAAGGTTTATTTCAGCAACTCGGGCACCGAGTCGGTGGAGGCGGCGATCAAGTTCGCCCGCAAGTGGGCCAGAACGCGCTATGGCGCCCACAAGACCGAGTTCATCTCGCTGAGCGGGGCGTTTCACGGGCGGACCATGGGCTCGCTGGCGCTGACGCCGCGCCCCCACTACCAGGACCCCTTCCTGCCGCTCATGCCCGGCGCCAAGGTGGGCGTCTACAACGACCTGGACTCGGTGGAGGCGCTCCTCGACGACAACACCTGCGCCTGCATCGTCGAGCCGCTCCAGGGCGAGGGCGGCGTTCATCCCGCCGATCCCGCCTTTCTCCAGGGCCTGCATGACCTCTGCCGTCAGCACGACGTGTTGCTGATCTTTGACGAGGTGCAGTGTGGGCTGGGGCGCACCGGCACGCTGTGGGCCCACGAGCCCTATGGCGTGACCCCCGACATTATGACGCTGGCCAAGCCGTTGGGCGGCGGGCTGCCCATCGGCGCCACGTTGGTCACCGAGGCGGTGGCTGGCACCATCGAGCCCGGCGATCACGCCGGCACCTTTGCCGCCAACCCGGTGGCCTGCGCGGCGGCCGAGGTCGTGTTTGGCAAGCTCTCGTCCCCCGAGATGTTGGAGCATGTGCGCATGATCGGCTCCTACATCCAGGAGGGCCTCGGCGACCTGCAAAGCAAATACGACGCCATCACCGAGGTGCGCGGTCGCGGGGCCATCTGGGGCATCGAGGTCGACGTCGACGACGTGGGGCCGCTGGTGGACGCCTGCTGCGAGGAGGGGCTGCTGACCCTCAAGGCCGGCGCGCAGGTGCTGCGCCTGCTGCCGCCGCTGGTGGTGCAGCGCCAGCACATCGACCAGGCCATCGATATCCTGGACGAGGCCTTTTCCCGTGAGTAACACCCTTCCAGGGGCGCAGGCCTCTGGCCCGCGAGGTAGCAAAGAGCGGGTCGGAGACCCGCGCCCCGAGGGGGTGGCCGCGCCTCACGCTCATCCTGGGGCGCGGGCCTCTGGCCCGCGTCTTCACCCGGCGGGTGAGACACCCGCGCCCCAGAAGAGGGGGGCGGAGGAGGTGGTCATCCGCCCGGCGGTAGTGCGCGACGTGCCGGCCATGGCCGAGCTGATCAACAGCTTTGCCGCGTCGGGGCAGATGTTGCCTCGCTCGCAGCACAGCCTGTATCAGAATATC
>SKLG01000132.1 GCA_007123335.1 Anaerolineae bacterium
TCGTGTCGGCAGTGCGTGACGAGGGGGCGCTGACCTGCCCCGAGATCGCGGCAGCACTGCGTTCCATCGTGGACTCTTTGCGGGCAAGGGCGAATCTGCCAACGACGAATCGCGTGCTACACAGCCGCATCTTCGCCTGCCATCGTCAGACACTCCAGCCCGAATCGCCAGGCATCTGCCGACGCCTTGAGGATGCCTCGATCCCTGCGGCGGATGGCCTGAACCTTCCCGCGCATTGCTTCCCCCACGGAACGGTCTATGGCGTGGTCGTCAATGGCCGGGTCGTGTCCGTCGCCTACGCCCATCGGACGGGGGCGATGCAAGACGAGGTCGCCGATGTCGGGGTCGAGACCGCCGAGGGCTATCGCCGGCGCGGATATGCCCGAGCCGCCGTTGCCGCCGTCGTCTCCGACTATGTGCGGCGCGGGGGCGAGGCGGTGTATAGCTGTGCTCCGACGAACGCCGCCTCCATCGCGACCGCCAAAAGCGTGGGTTTCGTGGCCTATGCCCAAAGCATGGTGCTGGCTGCCTCCTCCTAACCGAGCACATGCCGTTTTGTCGCGCCTCGTAAAACACTATTAGGCTGGCGTAACCGAGAGGGCTATAATGTGTTCTTACCCAAAACGGTCGGGCATAGGAGCATCGTCGCATGTCAAAGGTCAAGGTTATCGTAAATCCTAACGCCGGCAGAGGCTATGGCGCCGAGCTATCCCCACGCATCGCCAAGTGCCTGGTGGAGCGAGCCGTCGATTTCGACCTGGTTCATACCCAGGGGCCCGGCCACGCCATCGAGCTGGCCCAGCAGGCGACCGCGGACGGCTATGACACCGTCATCGCCGTGGGCGGCGATGGCACCTCTCACGAGGTGGTCAACGGCCTGATGGCCGAGGCCAACGGCGCACCGGTGGGCACGCTGGGCTGGGTGCCGGCCGGCTCGGGCAACGATTTCGCCGCGATGAACGGCACGCCCGCCGATCTGGTGACGGCATGCGATCTTATCGCCCAGGGCAACACGCGCCTCGTCGACGTGGGCCACATCACCATCGACGGCAGGATCAAGCGCTACTTTGATAACACGGTGGGGATCGGATTCGATGGCCTGGTCTGCATGGAGACGTACAAGCATCACCGGCTGCGCGGCATGGCCCTCTATTTGCCCGTGGTGCTCAAGACGATCTTTTTGACGCTCCGCCCCGTGCGCGCCACGATCACCCTCGACGGCCGCACCCTCGAACCCTCAAAGCTGGTCATGATAGTGATCGCCAACGGGCAGCGAGAGGGCGGCTCCTTTTTCGTGGCGCCCAATGCACTCTGCGACGACGGCTTGTTCGACATCATCCTGGTCGAGCAGATGTCACGCCTGCACATATTGAGCCTGGTGCCCAGGTTCATGAAGGGCAGCCACCTCAGCGATCGCCTCATCAGCGAGACCCGTGCAAGACACATGATCATCCGCTCCGAGGACCCGCTCTACGTCCATGTAGATGGCGAGGTGTTCACCGAGGAGGCCCACGAGATCGAGCTGGAGACGATCCCCGGCGCGCTGCGGGTCATCTCGCCGCTGGGCAACGGCCCCTGCTGACGGCCGGCGCGCGGACACCGCACAGGGTCACTCGGCCAGATCTTTGGCCTTTTCCACATACTCTAGCGACTGGTGGCGGAAATAGGTGTCGTATAGCTCGGCATAGTGGCCGCCCTGGGCCATCAACGCGTCGTGATCGCCCTCCTCGATGATGCGCCCATCGCGCATGACCAGGATGCGGTCGGCGTTGCGCACCGTCGAGAGCCGGTGGGCGATCACCACCGAGGTGCGATCGCGCATCACCGCCTCCAACCCCTCTTGAATCTGGGCCTCGGTAAAGGGGTCGACGCTGGCCGTCGCCTCATCGAGGACAAAGATGGCCGGGCGCTGCAACAGCACCCGCGCCAGGGCCACGAGCTGACGCTGGCCCATGGATAGGCTGCTGCCCCGCTCGCCCACGTCAGTGTCCAGGCCGTGGGGGAGATCCTCCAGCCACTCGCCGTGGCTCACCTGCCCCGCTGCCTCCATGACGGCCTCATCGTCCGCGTCGGGCCGCGCATAGCGAATATTGTCGCCCACCGTCCCCGAAAAGAGAAAGGGGGATTGGGGCACAAAGCCCATTTGGCGGCGGTATTCCTGTAGGTCAAAGGTGCGAATGTCGTGGCCGTCGATGAGGAGCCGGCCCTCCTGGAACTCGTAGAGCCGGGCCAGCAGGCGGGCGATGCTCGTCTTGCCGGCGCCAGTGTGGCCCACCACCGCCACCGTCTCTCCCGACTCGATGGTGAGGCTCAACTCGGGCAACACCGTCTCGTCGCCGGTGTAGGTCATGCACACGGAGCGAAACTCGACGTGGCCGCGCAGCTCGGGCACCGGCTGTGTATCGACCTGCTCCACCTGAGGCTCGGCGTCGATGAGGGCGAATACCCGCTCCGCCGACGCCAGCCCATCCTGGAACTGACTCCAGAAGGAGGCGATGCTCACCATGGGGAACCAGAAAAA
>SKLG01000456.1 GCA_007123335.1 Anaerolineae bacterium
GAATACGGCCCGGACAGCAGCGCCCCGGGCGCGCGGGCGGTGGCCACCTGGGTCGATCTGCCCGACCTGTGGGATTTCCGCGAGACGCTAGAGATCTATGGCGATGATCGTCGTGTGTCGCTCTCCTATCCCACGGGGTTTGCTCGCGGCATCCTCTCGGAGGTCGTTGTCCAGGGGATTGACGCTGAAGGGATGGCCTGCCGCATCCAGCCGGCCGTGGCCTGGGAGACCGCCTTTCGCCGCGAGCTGCGCCACTTTGCCGATAGCATCCACGGCACCGTCGAGCCGCGAGCGCCCTTGAGCTCCACACGGGACGATATAGCGCTGATCATTGACATCATCAAAAAGGCGCAGGACGCCGAATAGTCGCGAACTGCGCGCCAAGAGAGGGAGGATCATGAGACAACTGTGTGAGACCGACGTGTTGGTCGTCGGCGGTGGGCCGGCGGGGATCGGGGCGGCGCTGGGCGCGGCACGACGCGGAGCGCGGACGCTGCTCCTCGAAAAGCACGCCTTTTTCGGCGGCACGGCCTCTTTTTGCCTGGGCATGCCGATCAACCAGATGCGCCCGGGCGGCAAGGCCCGCTCCGACGTGCACGAGCTGGTCATCGACAAGCTTCAGGCCTATGGCGAGCGCGCGGTGATGTTCGGCGAGCACGAGCTATGGTGTCAGGTCGAGTACCTCAAGGTGGCGGTGATAGATGCCCTGGACGAGGTGGGCTGCCGCTATCTGGTGCGCGCCCATGCGGTGGATACCCTGGTGGAGGACGGTCGAGTGGTGGGCGCCGTCATCGCCACCAAGCGCGGGCTGATGACGGTACGGGCGCAGGTGGTCATCGATTGCTCGGGGGACGGTGACATCGCCTACTTTGCCGGGGCCGAGATGCTGGTGGACCCCGACGAGGCCGCGCCGATGACCCTCTGTCTGAACATCACCAACGTCGATATCGAAGAGGCCAACAGAATCTCGCGCGCCGAGATGGACGCCATGGCCGAACGCGCCCGCGCCGAGTATCCGCTGATCCCAGCGGGCTGGGGCCTGACCCGCTTCCCCTCCAGTACCTGTCTCACCATCAACCACGGCGGCACCAAAGGGTTCGGCGTCCTCGATCCCACCGATCCCGAGGCGTTGAGCGAGGCCGAATGCCAGAGCCGTCGCCAGGTGGTACAGATGGTAGAGGCGATGCGCGCCTACGGCCCCGAGCCGCTGCGCGACGCCGAGCTGATCGCCGCCGGTCCGCAAATCGGCATCCGCCCCTGGCGCCGGGTAAAGGGCCTCTACCAGCTCAGCGAGGAGGACGCCAAGACGGGCCGCGCCTTTGACGACGCCATCGCCTGGCGCAGCGGCTTCCTGGACATCGGCTTTGTGCGCTATGAGCGCATGCTTGTCCACGACGTGCCCTACCGCTGCCTGGTGCCCGAGTCGCTAGATGGCCTGCTTATGGCCGGACGGGCCATGTCGGCCACCTATGTGGGCGCCTCGGCGGGCAAGAGCATGGGCAACTGCCTGGCCACCGGCCACGCGGCGGGGCTGGCGGCGACATTGTGCCTGCAACAGGGACGTCAGCCACGTGAGCTAGACGTCGGGCAGATTCAAGACGCGTTACGCGCCGATGGCGTGGACCTGACGCGGAGCGGCGATGATCAGGAGTGGCTGACCTAGCTCTCTCGAGGGGTCTGATCCTCGGCAGATGTCCCCGCTCCCAGCGTCAGCAGAAGGCGCATGGTCGCCGCGACCTCGCCGAGCAGGTCCTCGTCGTCGCTCAGGACGAGCAAGGTGCAGTCCGACGGTCTGCTGCGCTGGAGCACCAGAGCCAACCGCGGCGGATCGTCTTTGTCGTCGGTGTCCACGTCCAGGGGCAGGACCAGACGCTCGCCTATCGGTAAAGCTGCCAGTTCCTCGGCGATGCGCCGCACATCATCACCGCCATCGCCCTGCTGTGGGCTTCCGCAAAGGGTTTCAACCAGACCGGCCAAGAGCGCCTCGACCGCATCTATATCCATGTTTACCGAGTAGCTGAACACTCGCACCTCCCCCATGCGATTTCTGAGATGCCGGTCACTTTCTACGACTCTTCCCACGCGGTGCGCACAAAGGCGATCAGGTTCTCCGGAGGTGTGCCGGGCAACACGGCATCGGCGGTGGAATGGATGTGCCGCCAACCGGCGACGTCCCTCACCATGGCGCCGGTCGCCTCCGTCACTTCTTCCACCGAGCCATCGCGCAACAGCCCCAGGGCCAGGTTGCCCTTGGAGCAGATGCTGGCGTCCAAATGGCGGCGCGACTCGGCCAGGTCGTTGTCGCCCTCGGGCGGTGGCGCCACCGTCTCCACCACGTCAGGTGCAAAGGCGTCAAAGCGTCCCGAGAGGATCATCTGTCGGGTCATACCACAGTTATGATACCAGAACAGCCCGCCGCGCTCGTGGGTCCAGCGCGAGAGCCGCTGCAGATAGGGCAGGTCCTGCGCGTCAAAGCCATGGCAGGAGGTCATCTCCAGCCCATAGCCCGACTCGCTCATGA
>SKLG01000086.1 GCA_007123335.1 Anaerolineae bacterium
AGAAGCGCCGTCGCGGGCGCTCGACGATGCGCAAGTGGAGCTGTGGGTGTCAGATCGTGCGGGTGGGCACCAAGGAGTTCCATGCCCAGTGCACCCGCTGCCGCAACCTGTTCGAGTGCATGGAGCCGGAGCCGGAGGAGGGCGCCGACGAACCGGTCGAGGAGACGGCGGGGGAGGCCACAGAGGCGCCCACGCCCGCACCCCAGGGCTGGGAGCAGGCCGAGATCCCCTGGCCGCTGCCAGAGTCCGAGGGCGAGGAGACGGGGCCGGATGTGGGCGGCGCGTTTTAGAATACGCTCTTCTCTTCCCCTGACACCTGGGTGTGCTACAATAGGCTCACGATATGCAGGAACGCGAGCGCGCCGTGCGCGCGGCCACGAGCTACGTCTACAACAAGGAGCTGATGCCCAAGGTGGAGGAGCGTCTGGCCAAGGCGTTGAGCGTGCTGGAGAGCTACCTGCTACGCACGGGCCAGGAGGCGGTGCGCCTGGGACGCTACGACGTGGAGCTGCGCAACGGCGAGATGCATGTGGCCCCGGCCCCGCCCGACGGCTGGGAGCAGCGGAAGTTGGAGCTGGAGGTACGGCCTGACTACGCTAACCGTGAGCCGGAAGAAAATCGCTGATCGACCCCCCGCCGCTGGGGAGAGTTCATTCCCGCACTCCCTTAACGGGGGAGGCGCAAATCCCTTTCACGCGGTCATCAAACAACGAGCTGCGCAAGATCGTCTGCGCCCATAACTTGCCGTAGGCGACGGATTTTAGAACCCCTTCGACATTCGGAAAACGTACCAAGACCATGGAGGCGAAGAGATGGCGGAATCGCGACCTAGACGCGTCGGGGTCTGGCTGCGGGCCTCGGCGGAGGATCAAGCCCGAGGGGAAAGCCCCGAAGACCAAGAAAGACGCGCCCACCTTTACGCCGCGGCCAAAGGGTGGCAGGTCGAGGAGGCCTATCATCTGGAGGCTGTCGGCGGCCAGTCGGTCATGGATCAACCAGAGACGCAGCGCATGCTCGGGGACCTCCAAAAGGGCCGCATCAGCGCGCTCATCTTCTCCAAGCTGGCTCATCTGGCAGACAATCGCAAAGAACTTTTTGTTTTCGCCGACCTCTTTGACCGATACGAGGCCGATCTGGTGTCGCTGCAGGAGGCGATAGACACATCGACGCCCGGCGGGGGCCTCTTCTACACCATCCTCGCGGCCCTGGCGCAGTGGGAGCAGGAAGAGATCGCCGAGCGCGTGGCTGAGTCGGTGCGCGTCCGCGCCCAGCGGGGCAAGCCCGTGGGCGGACAGGCGCCGTTTGGCTACCAGTGGAAGGACAAACAGCTCGTCCCCGATCCGCAGGAAGCGCCGGTGAGACGACTGATGTACGAGCTTTTCGTGGAGCACCGGCGCAAAAAGACGGTGGCGCGGCTGCTCAACGACGCGGGCTACCGGACGCGAAGAGGGGCCAAGTTCTCGGACACGACCGTGGGCAGGCTGTTGCAGGATCCGACCGCAAAGGGGCTGCGCCGCGCCAACTACACCAAGAGCCTGGGCGACAATAAACCCTGGGTTGAGAAGCCGGAGGAGGAATGGATCTACACGGAGGTGGAGCCCATCGTCGCGGAGGAGCTCTGGGCGCGCTGTAACGACATCCTGGAGCAGCAGCGACAACGGCAGAAACGCCCGGCGCGAAAAACGGTGCATCTATTTTCGGGCATCGTCTCGTGCCACTGTGGGCAAAAGATGTACGTGCCGTCCAACTCGCCCAAGTACACCTGCGCCAAGTGCCGCAACAAGATCGGCAGCGATGACCTAGAGGCGATATTCCAGGAACAGCTCAAGGCTTACGTGTTCTCGCCCACGGAGATCGCCGAACACCTGGCACAGGCGGATCGGCAGATCAGGGAGCGGAACGAGCTCCTTCAGTCGCTGACCGCAGAGGAGGGCAAGACCAAGCAGGAGATGGACAAGACATACGCGCTATACCTCCGTGAGGAGATATCCGGCCAGGGGTTCGCGGAACGCTACACCCCTCTTGAAGAGAGGCTGGGGCAAATCGGGGACGAGATCGTGTCGCTGCAGGGCGAGATCGACTTTCTGCGCATCCAATATCTGGCGAGCGACGAGATCCTCAACGAGGCTCAGGAGCTACACAGCCGCTGGCCGCAGCTCACAACGCGGGAGAAGCGCCGCATCGTCGAATATGTCGTGGACAGCATCGCTATCGGCGACGGGGACGTGGTGATCCACCTGCGCCACACCCCCGCATCCCTCTAAATGGCGGCAAAAGGGCAACACAACCTATTCGCCGCGTTGCCCTTTTGCCATGCTCGAACTGCCCATTGACCCCGCCGCCCTCCGCGTTTTAGAATGAACGTACCGATGTCGCGGCATGGGCGCACCAGTGCGCATCACTGCCCCGGCATCACCATCTATGCACACATACACTATCGCCAACCAAAAGGGCGGGGTGGGCAAGACCACCACCGCCGTCAACCTAGCCACCGGCCTGGCCCTCAAGGGGAAG
>SKLG01000543.1 GCA_007123335.1 Anaerolineae bacterium
CGCTGCCGACAGGAATGCCGCGCACGGCGGCCACATCTCCGGTGGTCTTGGCCCCCAGCAGATGGCCGCCCATGCCGGGCTTGGCTCCCTGGCCGATCTTGATCTCGACGGCATCACCGGCGCGCACGTAATCGGCCGAGGCCCCCCAGCGACCCGTCGACCACTGGACGACGAGGTAGCCGCCGGGCTCCCAACGCTTGAGTGTGCGCTTTTCGTTCTCGTACCCCTTGATCAGCCAGGTCTCGTCCTGCAAGAGCCCGCCCTCACCGGTGTTGTTGCTGATCCCTGTCTGCGCGGCGCCGATGCACAGCGCCATCCTTGCCTCCTTGGACACCGCGCCAAAGGACATGGCAGGGAATATAAAGGGATACTTGAGGCGAATCGGGTTCTCGCAGGTATCCTCGCCGATGACCACCTCCATGTTGCACTCCTCCCGATACTTGTCGCGGGGAGCAGCAGAGGCGATCTGCGAGGGCACGATGGTGATGTTATCAAAGCTGGGGACGTAGCCCAGAGCACCAAAACCGCGCAACTGGTAATGGCCGCTTTGTGCCTTGTGGTGGATCTCTTCCACTTGGGGAAAGGTCCAGGGCGAGCGTACTAGAAACTCGGATTCAGCGGGGTTGATGCGAATGGCATCCTCGGGGCAGAACTCGGAGCAGATACGACAGCCGACGCAGGCGTTATAGTTCTGAACGTAGGCATTGCCCATGCCATCGATGGCATAGACGTCGTAAGGACAGACCTCGACACAGGTGGCGCATTTACCGGGCATCCTAGCGTTGATGCACCGGTCCGTCATCACGCTGACACAGAATGTCCCATTGATGGGTGGCATAAGTTCTCCTTCAGTTGTGATTGCGGATACTAGTAGAAGGGCTTGGTGGACAGACGGATGATCTTTTTAAAGCTCGCCGGATCGGCATCAATGCCATACTCGCTCAAATAGCCGCCTAGCTTGGCCAGGTCGGCTTCGGTCATCTCGGCCAGCAGCGTATTATGGCCCAGGCTTTGCCACTCTCCGCCGACATAGATCTCGCCGCGGATGAGATAGTTGCCCAGGTTCTTGCCCGCGTTACCCACAATGACCACCTCGCCGGCCAGCATGTAGGTCGCGACATCGTCGCCCACATCGCCCTGGACAATGATGGTGGCGCCCTTGTTCATCACGCCCGCAAAGTCGCCGGCGTTACCCTTGACGACGACCGTGCCGCCGTAACAATAAGCACCCACGCCATAGTCCGCGTCGCCCTCGACGGTCACGGCGCCGCAGGTCATGCTGTCGGCCAAGTAGCGACCGGCATTGTTCATAACCCGGATGGTGGCCCCATCGTTCAGGACCCCCAAATAGTCGCCGCTATCCCCGCCGATGGTCACTTCACCGCTCTTGAGCCCGGCCACCAGGCCATGCAGATGGGCCGCCTCCTGAACGATCACCGGCTCTCGGGCGACTGCCTCCCTTAACTCTGTACTAACGGAACGCAAATCGCGTCCCTTAGCATCCACGACAAGAGACATGGCATCCCTCCCTCTTGTGCGCTCCTGCTGGCGCCCCCTCTTGCAGAGCGCCATACAAACCGACAAACTGTTTCTTGACCTCGGCGCGCTTTCCAGGGTCTCTTAGGGCGTCTAGCATCAAGATGCGGAACTCGTCGAACGCCTGGGCTCGCGCTCGACGGTCCTTTTGCTCCTTGGCCGCGCTCAGCGCCGCCTCGTCCACCTGGGCAATCGCCTCCAGCAGGCCAAAGCGCTGGCCATTCTGGAGAAAAAGATCGCCGGCCGGCGTCCGGGTGATGAGCGTGGAAAAGCCTGGCAGCGCGCCCACGGCCCCCACGGCAATATCCGCCGACTCGCCCAAATAGTCGTCGCAACTGCCGCAACCATGCCGGGTAAAGGGCTCTATCTCGGTGAGCGGGATCGCGTGCTCTGTGCCATCCCATAGCGTGACGGTCAATACGCCGTCCGCTACCGAGGTGGTCAGCCCCTGGATCTGCTGCCGGGCGATCGCGTTGGGCCCAACGCCCTTGCCCCGCTCGATCAGCTCGGTGACCATCTCGGGCATATAGATGCCGGTGCAAAAGGAGGCGATGGTCAGGCGGATCGTCTTCTGGTAGGGCCACAGGCGCTCGTGCTCGGCGTTCATTAACCGGCGCGCGCCCTCGGCCACACAGGGGGAACCCACTACGGCCAACTTGGTCAGCCTGCGCTCAAAGATGGCCTCGTTGAGCGCGCTGAGCACCGGCGCCCAGAGATGTTGCATGCCCACGCTGCTGACGATCTCCTCCACCGTCGTCGCCACGCGGGCGACCGGCTCCAACGTCCACGGGTCCATGTCCAGCATTACCACGCCGTCGATCAGGTCGGCCGAGCGAGAGGCCACCAATAGCGCCTGGATGACGTCGTTCGGCGCCCCGCTGTGGACGACGCCTGCCGACCGGGCGGAGAGCATGGTGCGCGGCTCCATCGGCTCCCAGTCCACCAATCGTGGGCAACTCAGCTCGCAA
>SKLG01000031.1 GCA_007123335.1 Anaerolineae bacterium
AACGGCACCGCGTCGCGCGAGACCGAAGCGCTGGCGGCGGAGCTGATCGCCGAGCGGGATGGTGGGATGACTCCCATCTCCTATGTCATGGTCAACGAGGCCGGCGCGTCGATCTATTCGGCGTCGCGGCTGGCTGCCCGCGAGCTGCCCGACCTCGACGTCTCTATGCGCGGCGCGGTGTCCATCGCCCGCCGGTTGCAGGACCCGCTGGCCGAGCTGGTCAAGATCGAGCCGCGCCACGTGGGTGTGGGTCTCTATCAACACGACGTCGACCAGGGCGCCCTGTCCGAGGCGCTGGATACGGTGGTGGAGAGCGCCGTGAACCGCGTGGGCGTCAATGTGAACACCGCCTCGCCGGCGCTGCTGCGCTATGTGTCGGGCCTGGGGCCGCGCACCGCCGAGACCATCGTCGCCCACCGCGATGAGCATGGCCCTTTTCGCCGCCGTCACGACCTGCTCGACGTCCGTGGGGTGGGCGCCAAGACCTATCAGCAGGCCGCCGGTTTTCTGCGCATCCCCAACGGTGAGGAGCTGCTGGACAACACCTTTATCCATCCCGAATCCTATGACGCCTGCCATCGCCTATTGACGATGTTGGGCGTCGAGGCTACCGACGCCGACTCGAACGCTCGCGACCTCCCCGATGAGGTGCGTCAAGGCTGGGCGCGTTTGCAGCGCGAGGGGTGGACCGTCGAGTCGGTGGCCCAAGAGCTGGGCATCGGCGCGCCCACGCTGCAGGACATGCTCGCCAACCTCCACCGTCCGGGACGCGACCCCCGCGAGGACCTGCCGGCACCTATCCTGCGCCAGGATGTGCTCAAGATGGAGGACCTGCGCGAGGGGATGCGGCTCAAGGGAACGGTGCGCAACGTCGTCGATTTCGGCGCCTTTGTGGATATCGGCGTCAAGCAGGATGGGCTGGTGCACATCTCGGAGCTGGCCGACCGCTATGTCCGCGATCCGCTGGATGTGGTGTCGGTGGGCGATGTGGTGGATGTGCGCATCCTCACCATCGATCACGATCGCGGGCGCATCGGGCTGAGCATGAAGCAAGAGTAGGGGCCATGCCCATCCCGGCCTCGTGGCGGGTCATGCCGAGCCAGTAGACGCCCAGCGATGCGCCACCGCCAAAGTCGCTGTAATATATAGGGGGTTTCTCCGTCTAGTTTGTTGATGGGATCGTCACACTTATGCCTTGAGGCTGAGCCTCTCTGGCGTGTTGGCGGTTCCTGAACGCTGGGCTGGGATGGCGGTCGACATACAGCCTATGGCTGAAGCGGAGCGAAGGGGAATCCATAAGCACTTGGGGTCCTTTGACCCCTCCAAGCGTGGAGGAACCTGACCATGAAATGGCGCATTGACACTCTGTTCTTCAAGGCATTCTACGTCGTGGCCCTGCTGGCCGGTCTGGTGGCAGCGGCCGCGGCCGGCTGGAAGTGGTGCTAGCCCTCTCGGGCTGCCCCGTGCAGCAGCCTGCATATCCCCGCGCGGGGTTCTAGAGTGCCAGACACCGACTGAGATCGTGTGAACGAACCGACCGCCATCCCTCTCTTGGATCGAGACCATCGCAGCCTCGCCGATCCACCGCCCGCAGGAACCCTCTCGGGCGGTGGGTCTTTTGCTCTATAGCGTCGCCGAGCGCCGCCGTTGGAACCGCTCCCAATCCCATTCGGCGCCCCAGCCTGGCCCATCGGGCGGCGCGATGCGCCCCTCCACCGGCACCGGCGGGTTCAGCAAGCCGATCTCCTTGCCGGCCACGTCGCGCGACCCGTTGGGAAAATACTCGTAATAGCTAGTGTTGCCCAGGCAGCACACGAGATGGGCGTGCACCAGCCCATAGAGCCCGCCGGGGCCATTCAGCTCGATGTTGGCATCGTGGAGTTCGGCCAGGTGGGCCAGCTTGAGCGTGGCCGTGACGCCATGGCGGGCGTTGCCGCGCAGCCAATCGGTGGCGCCGGACAGCAGCCATTGGGCGCTGAGGGTCAGGTCGTGCATCATCGACTCGGGCGCGACGATGGGGATATCCAGCGCCGCGCACAACGCCTGGAGCGTGGCCTGCTGGGCGTCGGGCAGCGGCTCCTCGAACCAGAGAAAGCGCAGCTCCTCCAGCGCCCTGCCGACGCGAAGGGCGTCTTGCAGCGTGTAATCGGCCAGGGCCGCGTCGTGCATCACGTCGATATCGGCGCCCACCGCCTCGCGCACGGCGGCGGCCCAGGCGATATTCTCCTCAGCCGAGCGCCGCAGGTGGTCCTTCACCGCCGGAAAGCCGAGCCCCACCGCCTTTTGCGCGTCGTCGGCGAGGGCCTCGGCGCTGTTCCCGCCAATATTGTAATAGGCGGGGCAGCTCTCCCGCGCCCGGCCGATGAGGGCGTACACCGGCAGCCCGGCGGCCTTGCCGGCAATGTCCCACAGGCAGTTGTCCAGCGCGCCGAACCAGCCTGGCCGGGTGAACATCCCCCGCGTGGCCGCTGATAGCTTGCGCTGGAGGCGCTCGCGGTCCAGGG
>SKLG01000126.1 GCA_007123335.1 Anaerolineae bacterium
GGAGGTGCGGGATGCCGTTATAGGCCGAGAGCTCTACCCGCTTGGGGTCCACCATGAGCAGCTTGAGCTGTTCGGGGCTGTTGTGGCAGAGCAGGCAGGCCACCAGGGCGTTGATGCACACACTCTTGCCCGAGCCGGTGGCGCCGGCGATGAGCAGGTGGGGCAGGGAGGTCAGATCATCTACCACCGGGCTGCCAGAAACGTCGCGCCCCAGACCCAGCGCCAGAGGCGAGGCCAGCCCGCGAAACTCGTCGGACTCGATGACGCCGCGCAGGCCGACGATGGAGGCCTCCATGTTGGGCACCTCCAGGCCCACCACGCCCTTGCCCGGCACCGGCGTCTCGATGCGGATCGGCGCGGCGGCCAGCGCCAGGGCCAGGTCATTGCTCAGGGCGGCGATGCGGCTGACCTTGACCTTGGAGCGACGGATATTCCCCTTGCGGTCGCGTCGCTCGGTATAGCCCGGCTCCAGCCCGAACTGGGTCACCACCGGGCCGGGGTTCACCTCGACGACGGTGACCGGGACGCCCAGGCTGCGCAGTGTGTCCTCGATGATCCGCGCCTTGGCGCGCATGTCCTGGAGGCTCATCGACTGCTCCTCGACCTCGGCCAGGATGTCGGCCAGCCGGGGCAGCCGCCAGCCTCCGCCCGTATCGGACAGCGACGGGGCAAAGGGGGCCTCGGCGTCGTGATCGGCGGGAGGCTCGGAAGGACGGCGCTCGGGGGCGCGCCGTTCGACGCCACGTCCCTCGGCGTCGTCAGACCTCGGCGCGTACGAGGGCGGCGGCGTCACATGAGAGCGCCTCGGGATCAGCGCCTCGGGCGGGAGCCGCAGCCGGCGCAGTCGGGGGCGTATGCTGAGCCCATCAAGGCGTGGGCGTCGCCAGCGCAGGGAGCGCAGCCAGAACCAGATCCGCACCGCCAGCGCGGCCAAATCCAGGAATAGCTCGCTAAAGGAAACGTCAAAGGTCGCGCTCAGGCCGACGCCGATGAGGGTCAGCAGCACCACCAGCCCGCCCGACCAGCCCAGCGCGGCGATGAGGCCGCGGCTCATCCCCAGACCAACGGCGCCTCCCAGAGCCTGGGCCACATCAGGCGATCGCGCCAGGTGAGCGCTCAGCGCCAGGCCGCAAAGCAGAAGAATAACGACGCCCAGCACCCGTCCCCAAGGCAGAGTGAGCGCGTGCTCACTGCCGAAGGTCATCAGCCACAGGCCGATGGCGGCCAAAAAGAGGGGCAGGAAAAAGCGTCCCCAGCCAAAGCCGGCCTGAAGCAGGGACACCCACGAATCGGTGATCGTGCCGCGCTGCGAGGGGAGCAGGCTGAACAAGGTGATCACCGCAATGAGCACCAGGGCGACCCCCACCAGCCAGCGACGCCCCTCGACGCCGAGGCCCCGACGGGAGGCCTTTGATGTGCGTCTGGTGGTGGGTCTCGTGGTGCGTCGCGCCGGGCGACGCGTTGTCCGCCTGCGGGTTGTTCGTTTCGTCATCGTCCGGATCGGCTCACGGCCTGCTCTGGCTGCCCAGGGGAGCGGCAGAAGGAATCTTCTGGTGGATATCGTGCCATAAAGCGCGTAATCCGGCAAGTTGCTGCGACCTTGGTCACATCGTCCAAGCACACGCGACTCCAATGAGCGCTTCGTTGGTAAGGAACTGCTATGATGACGACGTCGGCAGTGCGTCCAATAGATACTATCGAGAGTGCGCTGGCACCATACTGTTCGGCAAGTCGGAAAACGTAGGACCGAACCTGCTGCCTTGGCAACAGGTTCGGTCCCTGCCTGTCTACGCGTTGACTTAGGCCTCGGGAACCTTGAGCTCCATTTCGACGCCCAGTTGCTGGTACATGTAAAGGCTATCCGAGATGTCCGTCTCTTCGACAAGCTTGCCATCTCGGAAGCGCAAGATCGCGACCGCCGGTACCGACACCCGTCGCCCCGTCGGCGGGATGCCCAGGAACGGGCCCTCGTGGGTCCCAGTCCATACATAATACTGCATGATCCGATCACCTTCCGCGACCATGTCCACAATCTCGTTCTGTACATCTGGGAAAGCAGCGTGGTACGCGGTTAAATGTTCGATGTACTCATCAGGACCGTAAAAGTCGGGTGCCCCGGGGGCATGACCCACGAAATCATCGGCTATCACGTCTCGAATGACATCGTGTAAGCGCGAGGGATCGCCGGCGTTGCTGGCGTTGACGAGTTCCCTCATGATCGCCTTGTTCTTCTCAGTGCTCACAGTACACCTCCTCATGGGATACAGAGGGCGCCCGCCCAGCACTGGCTTGGCCGCATCGCCAGATAGACGATGCGATCTGAGCTAGCATGGGTTGAGGAAGAGGGGGGATGACAGTGTGGCGCCTCAGAATGGCGTTCACGCTCCACGGTTGCAGGGCCTGTGGAGGCATGCCACGCCACCTACAATTCTTTATTATTATAGCATATAATGTGTAAAATGTCAAATGAAAGAGGGACGAAGGGGCGAAAACCGCAAACCAC
>SKLG01000107.1 GCA_007123335.1 Anaerolineae bacterium
AGAATCTGCCACCAGGAGATATCCGATTCGGGTCTGACATCCACCTCCACATTATGGGTATCCAGTAACTGCCATAGATCATCCTCCCCAAAGGGGGGGATATTGGTGGTAAACTGGGTGTATTCCACCCCAGCATCGGTGACGAGAGATTCGCGCAACTCGCCCTGGACCTCACGGCCCTGAACGGTAATACTCGCCACATTGTCCTGTTCCACTTCATGTCGGAACGCGGTGTAGCTCATGGGTTGCCCTTGCGTGGCTAACGATTGCCATAACCAGGGCAACACCACGACAGCAAACAACACAAGAACCACCACCCACGGATTACAGCCCATCTTGCGCATCGAGTCGCGCGCGCCGGGCCTATCGGGACCATTTTTCTCCACATTAACCTACCTTTACGGAGCTTCATCCGCTCCACTATCAAGTACATCCTCTCCCATATCGGCATGAGCCGGCTCGGCCACCTCGTCAAGCTCAACCCGGGCCTCTTGAGTTTCCGGCCACGGCGGCTCAAGGCGCAACGCCAACTGGTGTTTGTCATGATCGATGGAAAGAATGCGAACCGCCACCTGGGCGCCCTCTACAAGGTCGGTTTCTAGGACAAGGTCACCACTTGGCATCTCACTCGTGTGCACCAGCCCTTCTACTCCCTCGCCGATATCGACGAAAACGCCAAAGGGAACCACATTAGTCACTGTACCCTCGACGGTATCGTCCACCGCCAGATTATCAACCACCTGATACCAGGGATCAGGCAGTAACCGCTTGCGGCTGAGGCCGATACGTTGCCGCTCTTGATCCACGCTCAACACCTCGACCTCTACCTCGTCACCGAGACTTAGCACATCGCTAGGATGATCTACGTGGCGCCAGTCAAGTTCCGAGATATGGATAAGGCCATCCACGCCACCCAGATCTACAAAGGCGCCAAAATCGACGAGATTGCGCACGATGCCTTTGCGGATTTGTCCTTTCTCGATGTCCTCCAGCAGATCGCCTCTTCGGCGTCGATCCGCTGCACGCTTGGACAATACCAGGCGGCGACGTCGCTGGTTCACCTCAATGACTGCCAGGTGAAGCTTTTTGCCCACCAGCTCCGACTTGGCCTCTTGCATACGTCCAGCGCGCAGGCCCGAGGGTAATGAGGAAAGATGAGAATTGGGCACAAAGCCGCGTAGTCGCCCAAAGGGGACAATGACCCCACCCCGGTTGGAATCCACCACCTCGCCTTCGAATATCTCCCCGCTCTCTAGCATCTCCTCGGCGCGCAGCCAATCCTCTTGCTGCAAGCCCTTGTTTAGGGATACAACGATGCCATCACTATTGCCCCAGGTGCGCCAGACCATCACCGGGATACGATCCCCGACCTCTAACGACTCGATAATCTCGTCATCGACAAAGCCCAGGTCCTGGGAGGTGATGATGCCATCACGTTTGGCGCCCAGATCGACCACGATGTCGCGATCGGTGATCGACAGAATGACAGCCTCGACAATGTCTCCACGGCGGGGCTCGGTGTAATCATAGTCACCCTTGATAAACTCGGTCAGTTTCTTGTGAAACTCGCTGATTTCTGTTTTGTCTCGATCCATTATGCTCCTTCGTGAGTGATTGGTCGGGTACGATGCTGTGATACACCTGCTCATCGCTCAGTGTCACCTAGACCCGATCCGGCGATTTTGCCAATAAAGGTCATGGAGCCATCGCCAGAGCCATCCGGATGCCAGGCATCCGTTGCTCTCAGCAACTCCTAACCTTCAAGTAGACTGCGGGTTTGTAGTAGATGTATAGCAGAGATGTCCGCGCGGAAAAGAAAAAAAAGCCCGCAGACGTACCCTGCCAAAAACCAGAGACCCATCTTGTAGCAGCAATGGGAATCCGTTGACAAGGGTCTGCGGTGCACGTGCGATAATCCATAATCCAACACCAATAATACCCCAAAAGTCTGACATTGCCAAGTTCGTGATCCTTCTCAGAAGCACCTTTTGTTTCAGAATCTTGTTTGATCCGCAACCAAGTTGAGCGATGGTCGTCTTAACTCAAAAGACCTAACCCTAGGCACCGATGGGCGAAAAGCGGCGTTTTGGGGTGAACGCACAGTCTGCTAGACTATGCAGACGTCTGCGCCAGTAGATCGATAGAGAGCAACTTTTGTCGTGGAGATAGTAGATGCGCAATACGGGGCGGTGGCCTGTGTGGGTGATTGGCGGACTGTGGTTCGCCGTTGGGGCACTCACCGTGGCACATAACGGTCCTTTTTTCGACGAAGCAACCCAGATCACGGCGGGCTTGCGCCTCTTTGAAGGGCATGGATTGAGCGATGGTTATCTGATCTGGTTCGGCGGGTCTCTCTTCTGGCCGCTTCTAGCCGGCATCGGCTATCGCATCGGCGGCCTCACCGGCACGCGACTCATGGCCTTGTTGTTGGCCAGCATGGCGTTTGGCGGCACAGTACGCGCCAGTGCCAACCTCTTTGGGCGCAAGACAGCGTTGTGGACAGCCCTGGTTCTGGCGGCCAACGGACCACTCATGGCTCTCGCTCGCCTGGGTGTGTATGATGTGTTGGCGCTGGGCTGCATTGGCATCGCCACCTGGGCCATCACGGAGCTAGAGAAAGGTAACCGGCGGTATCTGCTCATCGCCGCCCTTGGCCTGGTAGGTGCGACGGTGGCCAAATACCCCATCGTCTTGATGGCGCTACCACTATGTGCATTGCTGGTCCTTCTTCGACGTCAGCGGGCTGTGTTGGATCTGGGTATCCTGGGCTTTCTCAGTGGTGCGCTGCTCATCGCTTTTTTTGTACCCTTTCGGCAGCAGCTCGCGGAAGCACCAGGGTGGCAGGCCATCAACAGACCCGACTTTGGCGTCACATCCCGGATGATCGCCTATGCATCCCTCTACTGGATCCTAATGCCCGCATTGCTGGCCATCGCCGGATGGCGACTGGCCCGAGAGCGCCGCAGCACCGCGGCACTGCTGACCGCCAGTCTGGCGATCTGGCCCTTGTTCCACCTGATCACCCGCGATCCGGTCAGCCTGAACAAGACCATCGTCTTTGGTACGATGCTCGCTGCGCCACTGGGGGGTCTGACGCTGGCGCGGCTATGGTCGCGATCCCGCTATCGAGCAGCAGCGCCTCTCATTGTGCTGGCGCTCATGGCGCTGGGCGTCGTCCAATGGCAACAACTGGATCGTGCCTGGCCCGATGCACGCCCGACGGCACGCTATTTGGTGGAGCACGTGCAACCCGGAGACCTGCTCTTGATTGATGAGTCGTGGCCTTATATCCTCTATCTGTACGACGCGGGACGGATCGACTCGCCTTGGGATGTCTATGACGTCTATCGCGTCAGTCACGATCAGTCGCCCGTAGGCTTGTGCGAGCACGACTGGTTCGTGAATGTCCGCGGCTCCTATGCCTGGCCCGAGTTTGTCAGTGAGGCGATTCGCGAGTGTGCCCTGCACAAACAAGTGTACACGGAGACCAGTTGGGTCACCGGATTGGGGACCGACCTGCGCTTCCATACTTATCCGGTGGAGGCTATCGTCCTGCGCCTCGACGATCAACTCGAAAGAGATGCGCGATGAAAACACCCAGCGCGTGGAAAAGCCGCGCTGCCGGGGGGCTGCTGATCCTAGCCACCATCTGGTATCTGCCCTGGCTCCTATATCATCTCAACCGCCAACACCTATGGTTGAGCCTGCCCTTTGCCGCTGCATCCGTCTTTTTGGTCCTCCTAACCATGATCACCGTGATCAACCATTGGACCTACTCGGCGCCGCCGCCACGCCCAGTAAAAGAGGGGCAAGAGCCAGAAGTGGCGGTCATCATCCCCACCTTCGGCGAATCGGTCGAGATGGTAGAGCGTACCGCGCGCTCTGTTTTGGAGCAGGATTATCCACTGGAAAAGATCAGCCTGATCGTGAGCGATGATGGGCATCGGCCAAGCATGCGCAGCATGGTGGAGGATTTACAGAAAGAAGTGACTGGCGCGTTTATCGCCTACCGCGAGCCTCCCTTCCGTGGCGATCCAACGCGTCGCGGCGAGGCCAAAGCGGGGAATCTAAACTCGGCGCTTGAGATGATCGATTTATTCTCCCCTATCCCGCCTTATATCGAGACGCGAGATGCCGATGATCTTGTCGCCGACCCTGCTTTTCTGCGACAGGTAGTGGGCCAACTTGAGGCGAACGAACAACTCGCCTTTGTACAGACCATCAAAGAGGCCTCCGTCAGCCCCGGCGACCCCTTTGGCAACCAGGAACCACTCTTTTATCGTAACGCCATGCTGGCGCGTAATGCCGCCAATGCCGTCTTTCCTTGCGGCTCCGGCCTGGTGTGGCGACGAGCCGCCCTTGAAGACATTGGCGGATTCCCTACCTGGAATCTCGTCGAAGACCTTCAATCGGGGGTGGAGGCCTTGCGCCGTGGCTGGCACGGCCTCTATCTACCTATCGTTGGAGCCATGGGGCAGATCGCGCCGGAGGATCTCCCCAACACTATCAAGCAGCGCGGTACTTGGGCCATCGATACCATGCGCATGAGCTTTTGGGGACAACGACGAGGGTTGTCGTTGCGCCAGCATGTACAGTTCGCCGAGCTGGGATTCTTTTATTTGAGCAGTTTCGCTATCCTCACTTTTTTGGTTGTACCGATCATTAGCCTGATCACCGGATTGCACCCGCTGGTGACGGATAGCGCGACCTATCTGGCTCGACTGTTGCCCTACGCCGCAGCGATCGAGCTTCTGTTGATTGCGCTCAGTGACGGTCTGTCCTACGAGGAACTCTGGCGAGCGCGACAGATATGGTTGGGGATGACTCCTGTGTACATTCGGGCGACACTATCCGCATTGCTCAACGGCCCCCATAAAAAGCCCAGCTATCGCGTCACGCGCAAGCGTCATATCCATCGCTGGTACTGGCGAGAGGCTCTATTTCAGACGCTTCTTTTCGCCGGTCTACTGGTAGCCATAGCCTACCATCTGGCCACCCGCTCCTGGCTCTATGATGCCGATTTAGGCACAATGTTCTGGGCCGGGTTTTTGGCTATCGGTCTAGCGCGTATGGTCACCAACGCGTGGTATGGGCTGGAGCCAAGAAAACGCGCCACCAGCGCCGAGCAATCCGTGGCACAGGAAGCAACAGAGTAGCAACCATGGGAAGGAATTCTCGACATCGCTTCTGGCTACTCTACATGATAGCGATGGCCGCGGTCCACGTCATGATGGCATGCACGATACCACCCAAAGATACTCCTCTCACTCAAGAGGAGCGGTTGGCCGCTGTGTTGACGCGCTCCGCCGCCGAGACCGCAGCAGCGCTGGCCACCCAGACGCGTATGGCCGAGCTGCTGGCCACAGACACGCCGACGCCGACCCATACCCCCTCGCCGACGCCACCACCGACGGCCACCCTCACACCCACGGCGACCCCCACGCCCACGGCCACCCATACGCCTACGCCGGTGGCGACGATCAATCCGCACGGGCACGTCGGCCTGGGGGCCTATATTCCCGGCACGCCCTACGATGGTTTTGCTGCCGTAGCTCGTTTTGAGACCCTCGTACGTCACAAAATGACCTACGTTCTCTGGTTCCAGTCTTGGGGCGGCGACGACCGCGACTTTCGTAACGACTGGGTCGCGCTGGCGCATGACCAGGGCTATATCCCCGTCATCACCTGGGAGCCGTGGGTGCGCAACTTTGACGATCCCTCCGCCGTGCAACCCGAGTACGCCCTGGGCGCCATCGCCTCGGGCAGGCACGATGATTATATGCGCGCCTGGGCCGAGGCCGCACGAGAGGCACAGGGCCCGATCATCCTACGCTTTGCCCATGAGCAGAGCACAGAGCCAGGGCAACGTCTCTGGTATCCCTGGCAGGGTGATCCCGAAGCCTATCAGGCCGCGTTCCGGCGCGTGGTGGCGATCTTTCGCGAGGCAGGCGCCGACGATGTGCGCTTTATGTGGAGCGCCATGTGGCTCAACGAGTGGGCGGAGCTCTATTATCCGGGAGATGATATGGTAGATCTCGTGGGCACCACGGTGCTGAACCATGGCACCGACATTGACGCCCCATGGGCGCGATGGCGCACCTTTCACGAGCTTTTCGACGGGCAATACACCGCTGCGGAAGCCTGGGACAAGCCGATGATGATCACCGAGCTGGCCACCGCCGAGCAGGGCGGAGACAAGGCCGAGTGGTTTCGAGATGCCTTTGGCTCGCTGCCCGAGCGGTATCCGCTGGTCATCGGCGTGCTGTTGTTTGAGGTGGAATCGGATCGAGAGTGGCCGCAGATCAACTGGTCGGTGGCCTCAAGCCCGGAAAGCCTGGAAGCGTTTGTGGCTGCCGTGGGTACGGATTATTATCGTTAGAGTAGAACTGCCACGTTCAAGGAGAATGGACCATGAGACGCTGTAAGGGTTGTGTGAACAGACAATTGGGTCCATGCCGGGATTATTGCTACGACGAACGCCAGGGGCTGATCGAATGGGCTCAGGCTCGTAGTGCCGCATTGGGTCATGAACTGGGGTCCTTTATGCAGATTACAGGCTATGCCGTGTGGGTTGCCCACTGCATCCATTGTGGCCGATCGGCGATGGTACGTCTGGATCCCGTTGAGGGTAAGGATGCCGTGGACAGCGAAGCGACACAGATACCGTGCCCTGCACCAGAGGGCGAGACGCCACGGTGAACGGCATACATGCGCCCCAGCGCCTGTGGCGATTTTACGGCGACCGGGCGCTGATGATCGTCATCCTGCTGATGTCCGCCGCGATGCGCACCAACTTGACCTATCGCTCGGCGTTTGTCGACGAAGCGATCACCCTCTTTACCGGCTGGAACCTGTTGCGCGGTGAGCAGACGATGGCCCTGAACACCCGCATGGGCTGGCCGCCCATCAGTTGTATCCCCCTGGGGCTGGCAGATCAGGTGGGAGGGCTGGCCGCTGCGCGGGGGGTCAACGCAGCGTGTGGGGTGCTCACCGTGGCGCTGGTGATGCTGATGGCTCGACGTCTATACGGACGCGCCGCCGGATACGTGGCCGGGGGCATCTGGGCGGTATCGGGCATCGCCATCTTTGTAAGCACCTTTGCGCATTCGGACAGCCTAAGCCTCCTCTTTTTTAGCGGCGGATTATATGCCTGGGTAGTTGCATCTGGCCGACACAGTCGTTGGCTCTACCCCACGGGCAGTCTGCTCCTGACGCTCAGCGTACTGACGAAATATCCCGCCGTCGTGCCGGTGCTGATGGCCTTTTTCTGTGGCGCTGTGTGGATCGCGAGAGAGATGATTCACGTGACAGCATCGGACACCGACGGCTGGACCGTGCACATGAGCAGGCCGCGATTGGTGGATGTGTCGTTGGGGCTAACACCCTTTTTGCTGCTGCCAATCTATGTCTTTTTGGTGCGCGACGCGCTGCTCTCGGCGTGGAATACGCAGGTGCTGACCAAAAGCGCCGCTCAGCCCGGCATCTGGTGGAATATCCTCAGCGAGTTCCTGGCCTATGCCTGGCTGCCATTGGCGCTCAGCCTTCCGGCTCTCTTGGTGCGGGAAAAACGAGCGCAGAACCTCGGAATGTTGCTGATTGGCGTGAGCTTGTTGAGCTACCATCTGCTTAACCGCGATCTGAGCACCGTGTTCAAGTTCACCACCTACGGACTGGTGACCTTGGCCCCGCTGGCCGCGGCTGGGCTCACAACGCTGGTTAGGTGTGGGCTCCGCCGAGAGAGAGAGGTATTGCAACAGAGCATCTTGGCGGGACTGGCCGTGGCAGTGGTGGCCTATCTTGGCTTCGTGGGCCAGCAGAGTCTGCCGGGATTGCGCAGCTACTGGTCAGACACCAGCGAGGCGATTCGCTTCTTGCGCCAGGAGATACAAGAGGGCGAGCGTGTGTTGATGGAGGGCGGACAGGTGGGCCGCTACTACCTGATCACCAAAGGCGAGCCGGGGCATATTCCCGCACAGGTGGTGGATACCTGGTGGTATCAGGATGACGAGGGTTCTGGTCTGGAGGCCTATCAGCGCGGCATCGCCGAGCAGCGCTTTGCCTGGATCATCCTGGACTATGCCTTTACCCCCGAGCTCAACAAGGCGTTGCTTGAGACGATGGAGGGACGCTACCACCTGGAGACATCCTTTCCCGCCAGGCGCTTCGGACATGAGGGACAGATCGATCTTTTCGCGCCCATTCCATAGGCAATGACGACAGGTGGGTCAACGACGAATAGCTGCCATTCATGTTTCAATGTCGTCCCGTTCTATCACGACATTCTTGGAGGAGCGATGAAGGACACCATCTCGATCCGTGAACTCGCGCCGCAAGACGTTTCTACGGTGTGCGACCTTGCGGTAGCCGCATGGGAGCCGATCTATGCCTGGTATCAAAAGACGATGGGCGACGAGCTGTTCGCCGCCCTCCACCCCGACTGGCGGGCCGAAAAGGCGGGGCAGGTGCGCAGAGCGTGCCAGCCGGACGATCCCGCCTATGTACTCGTCGCGGAACAGGATGGCCACGTGGTGGGCTTTGTCACGGTGTATACCGGCGACAACGGGGTGGGAGAGATCGGCAATAATGCGGTGTATCCAACTGCCCAAGGACAGGGAATCGCCTCGCGACTCTATGAGCGCGCCATGGCCTATCTCCGCGAGCAAGGGATGCGCTTCGTTCGCGTGTCCACCGGCGGCGATCCCGCCCATGCCCCGGCCCGCGCGGCATATGCCAAGGCGGGCTTTGATATTGAGCTGCCCGAGCTAACTCTCTACCGTGCCCTATAGCCCGAAAGGCCCACAAGGAGAAAAAGCCATGGCCGCCAGCACGCACCACCAACTCGATGATACCGAACGCAAGCCGCCAAACATCCTCTTTTTCCTGCCCGATCAACACCGACCCGATTGGCTCGGTCTGAATCCGGCCCTGCCGCTGCGCACGCCGCACAGCGATGCGTTGGCGCAACGGGGCGTGCGCTTTACCCGCGCTTTTTGCCCCTCACCGCTCTGCGCCCCGTCGCGGGCGGCGCTGGCCTCGGGGCGCGATTACCATCGTTGCGGGGTGGTCAACAACAACCAGGACTATCCCCTGGATCAGCCCACCTACTATCAGGCGCTGCGTGACGGGGGTTATCGTGTGGCTGGCGTGGGCAAGTTTGACCTGCACAAGGGACTGGCCAAGCCCGAGGATCTCGACTGGCACCTCGATGGCTCGCGGCTGTTGCATGAATGGGGCTTTACCGAGGGGATCGACAACGAGGGCAAGCTCGACGGCAGCAACGCCTATCGCCTGCATGGAGGACCGCGAGGCCCCTACCTGGCCTTTTTGCAGGATCGGGGGCTGGCCGAGACCTATGTGCGCGAGCACGAGACGCGCAAGCAGCACATGGACGCCTATACGACGGCGCTGCCCGATGACGCCTACTGCGACAACTGGATCGCCGAGAACGGCCTGCGCTTTTTGCGCGGATTTCCCGCCGATCAGCCCTGGCATCTGGTGATCAATTTCACCGGGCCGCACAACCCCATGGACGTCACCGCGACGATGCTGGCGACGGGCCCGTCGCCCGGATGGCAAGATGTCGATCTGCCTTTGCCCCACAACAACGACCATCCCGATCGCGAGGGGCTGCTGCGCAACCGCCAGAACTATGCGGCCATGATCGAGAATATCGATCGACATGTAGGCCGCTATATCGACGTGGTGCGCGAACGCGGCGAGCTCGACAACACCCTCATCGTCTATGCCAGCGACCACGGCGA
>SKLG01000295.1 GCA_007123335.1 Anaerolineae bacterium
CGGCCAGCTTCAGGTCGAGCTGCACGGCGATCTCTTCGGGCGCCATGCCACACTCGGTGAGCAGATAGAGCACGGCGTCGGCGTGGTCGTAGGTAAAGCCCAGCTCGCCCTCGTCGGTCTGACCCGGCCACAGATCGGCGCTGGGCGCCTTGGCGATGATCGGCTCAGGCACGCCCATGTGGGCGGCGAGCTGCCGCACCTGGCACTTGTAGAGGTGCCCGATGGGCTCCAAGGCCGCCATGTTATCGCCGCCGAGGGTGAAATAGCCCAGCAGCCACTCGGTGCGGTTGCTGGTGCCCACCACCAGGCCGTCGGACGCCGCCGACTCGTCGAACAGCACGATCATGCGGCAGCGGGCCATGACGTTGCCCAGCCGCTGCGGCGAGATGTCGGGGCGCGCCTCTAACAGCGGACGCACCATGTCGGTGATCTCGAATCGCTTCGTCCTCACGCCCAGCCACTCGGCCACCAGGCGGCCATGGGCCTCGCTCTCGGGGTTGCTGGTGCGATAGGGCAGGAACATGGCGATGACCTTGTCGGCGCCCAGGGCGTCGACGCAGAGTGCCGCGGTCAGCGAGGAGTCAATGCCCCCTGACAATCCAATGACAGCACGTGACATCGGGGTGCTCGCCACGTGCTTGCGGATAAAGGCGGCGATGCGTTGCCGCTCGGCGGAGGCGTCCAGGGTTAGCGCGTCGAGCATGTTTTGTCCTCCTTGATACGCGGGTGAGACACCCGCGCCCCGTTGTCGGTGGCTGATGTGCGCGTGCCCCAATACTCTTGCAGGCTCTTGACCGTCAGCGGGCCGTCGCGGAGGGCGATGATGGCCTGGGTGGCGGCCAGGGCGGCGGAGAGGGTGGTGAGCACCGGCACGCCGTTGGCGATGGCCTGCTGGCGCAGCATGTGCTCGTCGCCAAAGGCGCGCCGCCCCAGGGGCGTGTTGATCACCAGGTCGATCTCTTCGTTGATGAGCAGGTCCACGCCGTTGGGCCGGCCTTCGCTGACCTTGAGGATGGTCTCGATATCGAGGCCGTGTTGGCGCAGGAACGCCGCCGTGCCCCGGGTGCCGATGAGGCAAAAGCCCAGCTCGGCCAGCCGTTGGGCGATGGGCAGCAGGTTAACCTTGTCGCGATCGTTGACGCTGAGGAACACGGTCCCCTCGGTGGGCAGCGCGCCGCCGGCCGCCATCTGCGCCTTGGCGTAGGCCATGCCAAAGGCGTGATCGCCCGCGCCATCGGCCATGCCCATCACCTCGCCGGTGGAGCGCATCTCGGGGCGCAGGACCGCCGGCTCGCCTGGGAATTTGATAAAGGGCAGCACGACTTCTTTGACAAAGTGCCCGGCCAGCCGAGGCTCGTCGGGGACGTCCAGCTCGGCGAGGGTGCGCCCGGTGACCAGCTCGCAGGCCACGCGCACCCAGTTCACGCCGGTGGACTTGCTGACGTAAGGGATGGTGCGCGAGGCGCGGGGGTTGGCCTCGATGACATAGACGACGCCGTCGAGCATGGCGAACTGGATGTTGAGCAGGCCCACGGTCTTGAGCGCCTGGGCCAGGCGGCGGGCGTATGCGCGCAGCGTGCGCGTGGTCTCCTCGCCGATCATCACCGTGGGGATGACGCAGGCGCTATCGCCCGAGTGCACGCCGGCCAGCTCGATCTGCTCCATGATGGCGGCGATGCGCACCCCGCCCACGCCGTCGCTGACACAGTCCACATCCATCTCGAACGCGTCCTCGAGAAAGCGGTCGATGAGGATCGGCGCATCGTCCGCGTCGCCAGCGTCCGTGCCAAGCTCCTGGATGACGGCGCCGAGCGTGCTGCGGATATACTCGTCCAGCGCCTCGCGGTCGTGGATGATGGCCATGGCCCGCCCGCCCAGCACGTAGGAGGGGCGCACGATCACCGGATAGCCGATGGCCTCGGCCACCGCGAACGCCTCTTGAGCGGAGCGGGCCACGCCATGCTCCGGCATGGGGATGCCCAGCTCCTGCATAAAGGCGCCAAAGCGCTCGCGGTCCTCGGCCAGGTCGATGGCGTCGGGCTCGGTGCCCAGGATGGGCACGCCGGCCTGGGCCAGCCTGTGCACCAGCTTGAGCGGCGTCTGCCCGCCGAATTGGACGATGACGCCCTTGGGCCGCTCCAGATCGCAGATGTTCAGGATGTGCTCCAGCGTCAAGGGCTCGAAATAGAGCCGGTCGCTGACATCATAATCGGTGGAGACGGTCTCGGGGTTGCAGTTCACCATGATCGTCTCATAGCCCAGCTCCTGAAAGGCAAAGGAGGCGTGGGTGCAGCAATAGTCGAACTCGATCCCCTGGCCGATGCGGTTGGGTCCGCTGCCCAACACCACAATCCTCTCCCTGGGAGCGCCGCTGGGAGCGCCGAGCGCCTGCTCGGCATCGTCTCCGTGCGCCACTTCGCTCTCGTTCACCGACTCGTAATTGCTATACAGATAAGGCGTAAACGCCGGAAACTCGGCGGCGCAGGTATCCACCCGCGAATA
>SKLG01000467.1 GCA_007123335.1 Anaerolineae bacterium
CGATTCGTCGTCGATCCCTGGGTCGATCCGCCCGAGGCCATGATCTTGATGAAATCGGCCCCCTGCCAGACCATCTCGCGGACGCCCTTGCGCAGCTCGTCGGCGCTATCCAGCCCCCACTGGGTCCAAAAGTAGCCGTGCCCGTTGGTGACCGTCAGCCACGCGCCACAGGACCAGATGCGCGATCCGGGGATCGCCCCTTGAGCAATGGCGTCGCGAACCTGGATGGTGACGCCGTAGCGCACCCCACAGTCGGCGACGGTGGTCACGCCGGCGCGCAGACTCACGCCGGCGTTTCGGGCAACCACCAGCGCCAGCCGCACCGGGTCCGCGCTGATCTGAGCCCAGTTGGGCAAAGACATGCCCATGCCCAGATGGACATGCGCATCGATCAGGCCGGGAATGATGGTGGCCTCGGGCATGTCGAGGCGCTCGGCGCCCTGGGTCAGCGCCTCGGACGGCTCGCCGGAGGCGATCTCCTGGATCACCCCATCTCGAACGACGATGTAAGGATCCTTGATGGGGCTGCTCCCCGTTCCATCGATGAGCAACGCCGCCGAAAAGATTTTGGTCTCCATGCGGTTCTCCTTATGTCAAGATTGCTGCCGCCCCCGTCCGCGACGCTATACCCTGCGCTCGCGGCTGCTCATCGAGCCAGGCCGGCCAAGACCTCTAGCAAGCGATCGAGGTCCTCCTGGGTATTGTAAAAACCGGGCGATACCCGCACCCCGCGCAAATCACTGCGACCCTGCGCCGTCTCCAGGGGCACGATCACGATGCCCGCCTCCCAGGCGCTGGCCACCATCTCGGCGGGCTCGACGCCCTCTAGCGCCACGCACACGATGCCGCTGCCCATCGCGGGGTCGTGGGGGCTGCCGATGTGCACGCCGGGAATCTCGCGCAGCCCCTCGATGAGATAGCGCCGTAGCGCCGCCACGCGGGCCGAGATGGCCTCGAACCCGATCCCGCCCAGGTATTCGAGGCTCTCATTCAGGCCGGCGCGCAGGATCAGGTTGCGCACCCCGAAATCATAGCGCATGGCACCCTCCGCCTCGGCATAGTCACAGGAGGCATGGTCGATGGCGCCGTGGCCGACGCGCAGCGCCCGCACCCGCGGGATGCGATCCCTGCGGATGTAGCAGAGCCCGCAGCCATAGGGTCCCAGCAGCCACTTGTAGCCGGTGATGGCGTAAAAGTCGCAGCCCATCTCGTGGAGGTTCACGGGGAACTGCCCGGCGGTTTGCGCCCCGTCGAACATGACCAGCGCGCCTCGAGCATGGGCCAAGGCGCAGATCTCGCGGGCGGGGATGTGCACGCCGCTCTTGTTGGTGGTATCAGAGAGCCAGACCAAACGCGTCCTCGGGGTCAGCAGGTCGTCAAAGCGGTTGAGGAGGTCCTCCCGGCGGTGGTCGAGGCGCATCTTGATGACCACCACGCCATAATCCTTGGCCAAGCGATAGATCGGCATGTAGAGCACCTCTTCGTCACTGACAATCACCTCGTCGCCGGGTTGCCAGGGCAGCCCATCGACGACGATATGCAGCGACTCGGCCACGCGCCCGGTAAAGGCCAGCTCGTCGGCGTCGGCGCCGAACAGCTTGGCGGCGCGCTCTCGCGCCGTCGCGGCCAGCGGCTGAAGCTCCTGGCGAAAGGTGGGCGTCGTCGCACCCTGCGCGCCCCATGCGCCAAAAAGCCGCTGAATCTCTGCCGTCACCGGCTGGGGCGTGAGGCCGATACCGGCGGTGTTGAGGTAGGTGTGGTTCTCCAAAGCGGGGAAATCGGCGCGGGTGTTGGTGATGTCCATCGGCTTCTCCTGACGTGAGCATGGCTTCGTAGGCGGCCCCTGTGTACGATCCGCGTGATCGCACCACGACGCTAGTGTATGCGATAAAGGAGGGCTAGACCAATTCAAAATGGTTCTGATGGGATCTTGCCGATACGCCCTCATTGATGGTACGATGCTGCCGTCAACGTCGCTGCGGTGGATGAACGGCCTGCCCGGAACTCGCGTAGGCCATTGTGACAAGGAGGACAGGTATGATTTCCAGAGTGGCGGTGCAAGAGCGGTTTCGTGACAAGGTGGCCATCGTCACCGGCGGAGCTTCCGGCATTGGGCGCGCCATCGTCGAGGAGCTGTGCAAAGAGGGCGCGTCGGTGGCCTTTTCCGGGCTGAGCGAGATCGGCATCACCACAGCCAGCGAACTCGCGGCGGAGGGCTACGATGTCCTGTTCCTGCAAGGGGACATGGCCGAGGAGGCGTTCTGCCAGCAACTCGTCGACGCAACCCTGAATAAGTGGGGCAAGATCCACTACCTGGTGAACAATGCCTTTTCCTTCACCGCCAAGGCCCTCGATGCCACCCGCGAGGATTGGGAGCGCATCTTTACCGTGGGGCCGGTGGCGTATGCGACCATGGCCGCCCTGGTAGCGGAGCCGATGCATCAACAAGGGGGCGGCGCCATCGTCAACATGTCCAGTATCTCGGCCTTTATCGCCCAGCC
>SKLG01000009.1 GCA_007123335.1 Anaerolineae bacterium
CCAAAAAGACATGGCGTTCATCGTATGGACCGCGGCGATGGTAAGATGCCCCGCCGACTATCTGCATACACTCACCCTTTCACAGCTACCAGGCACGCACAGGAATGGAGCTGAGGGGCCGCTCCAGCTCGCGCAGCTTGTCCTCGTCCAGCTCCATACCCACGCCTGGGCCGTCGGGCACCAGCAGATAGCCGTTCTCGTAGCGCACGCGCTCCTTGACCACATCGTCGATATAGAGCAGGCCGCCAGTCATGTCGGAGGGATAATCCAGGTTTTGCAGCAGCGCGCCAAACATCGCCTGCGCTGCCACACCGATGGACAGCTCTTGCGTGGTGCCCACCAGACACGAGATACCCGCCGCCTGCGCAATCTCGGCCATGTGCAGGCCCTCGGTGAACCCCCCTGTCCCAGACAGGCTGAGGTTAAAGATATCCACCCAACGATTCTTGGCGAACTCGTAAGCCTGCTGCACACTGCGGATGTGCTCGCTGATGGGCTTGTCGATACGACTCCGCACCTCATACTGGCCCTCAAGGTCGCGACGATCGCACACCGACTCGACCAGGATGGGATCATAGGGCAATAGCCGATCTAGCACCGCCATCGCCTTCTTCCACGGCAGCCGGCCCGACAAATCCAGCGACTTGAGCCCAAAGCTGCTCCCATACTTTTCCCGTACCGTGCTTAAAAAGGCCTCGTCGGCATCCACGTTGCCGCCGCAGTAGAGGCGGAACAGGTCCTGCCCCTCGGCCATGCGCTGATCCACTCGCGCCAAGTTCGGCTCTACCTCGGCCATGTCGAACATGCGAAAGATCGGATAGCACACCTTGACCTTGTCACGATAGCCGCCACCCAGCACTTCGACAATGGACTGGCCCTTGATCTTGCCCACCAGGTCGAATATCGCGATCTCGACGCCTTCCCGCAACCGATTGTACCCACTATAACGCCCTTGCAGCATGTGGCAGAGAGGTCGCCAATGGAGCGGGTCCTGGCCGACAAGGACCTCCTCCAGGCTCTCCTTCAGATCGCGCAGGTCAAACTTGAACTTGTCATGCGCCAGATCCGACATCTCGCCCAGGCCGACCAGGCCCTCATCGGTATGCAACTGGACGATGACGTGGGGGTTGGTGTTGCCGGTCTCGCGTCGGGTCAGCACCGGGGTGAGTTGCACCGTTGTGATCTTCATCGAATTCCTTTCTCAGACGGTGATACGGATGCACAAGACACATAGCAAGCATCGCACGCTTACCAGGCCGGTATCGAGAGAGAACTGAGGGGCCGCTCCAGTTCGCGAAGCTTGTCCTCGTCCAGCTCCATGCCCACACCTGGGCCGTCGGGCACCAAGAGATAGCCGTTCTCGTAGCGCACCCGTTCCTTGACGACGTCATCGATGTAGAGCAGGCCGCCGGTCATATCTGATGGAAAATCCAGGTTCTCCAGCAATGCACCAAACATTGCCTGCGCCGCCACACCGATGGATAGCTCTTGCGTGGTGCCCACCAGACAGGAGATTCCCGCCGCCTGTGCGATCGCGGCCATGTGCAGACCCGCAGTGAGACCGCCACACCCCGCCAGGCTGAGGTTAAAGATGTCCACCAGCCGATTCTTGGCAAAGAAGAAGGCCTGTTGCACACTGCTAATATGCTCGCTGATCGGCTTGTCGATGCGACTGCGCACCTCGTACTGCCCCTCGGGATCGCGGCGATCGCACACCGACTCGACGAGGATCGGGTCATAGGGCAATAGCACCTCCAACACGGCCATCGCCTTCTTCCACGACAGCCGGCCCGACAGGTCCAGCGACTTGAGTCCAAAGCTGCTGCCATACTTGCTCCGTACCGCGCTCAAAAAGGCCTCGTCGGCCTCCACGTTGCCGCCGACGTAGAGCCGGAACAGGTCCTGCCCCTCAGCCATGCGCTGATCCACCCGCGCCAGGTTTGGCTCGACCTCGGCCATGTCGAACATGCGAAAGATCGGGTAGCATACCTTGACCTTGTCGCGATAGCCGCCGCCAAACAATTCGGTAATGGATTGGCCCTTGACCTTGCCCACCAAGTCGAATATCGCGATTTCGACACCTTCCCGCAACGGACCTTCTCCAGCGTAGCGTCCTTGTATCATATGGCAGAGAGGCCGCCAGTGGAGCGGATCTTGACCGACAAGCACCTCTTCCAGGCTCTCTGTCAGGTCGCGCACGTCGAACTTGACCTTGCCGTGGCCCAGGTCTGACATCTCGCCCACGCCGACCAGGCCCTCATCGGTATGCAATTGGACGATGATGTGGGGGTTGGTGTTGCCGGTCTCGCGTCGGGTGAGCACCGGGGTGAGTTGAACCATCGTGATCTTCATGAGAACTCCTTCTAGCAGGGAATAGTGGCAGGCGAACGCTCAAAGCAACCTGCATCGACAAAAGATGTGCAAAATGGCTGCCCTCAACATAGCCATCTCGCACATGATTCTACCGCACCATTTGGGAAGGTCAACCGACAGGGCGCCCAGATCGATATCGTGTCCTAAAGAGGTCCGCAACATGGCCTTGTCCATGTGCTCTTTTTGTCGCCGTCGATTTACATCAAGGGCGCGACACGCTATAGTGATGAGGTCAAGCTTCATGTTGAGGACGGCACCTGAGGCGCATACGTAGCCCAGCTCAGGCGCAGATGCTGGCGCGCTGCGCGGCGCGCAGCGCATGCGCGAGGCAGGCTGAACGCATTCATCACAAGAGAGGGAGTGTATAGCATGTCAGACAGACCCAACATCATCTTTATCTTGCCCGATCAGCTCCGCTACGACTTTTTGAGCTGCTACGACGCGCCCTATATCACGACGCCAAACATCGATGCGCTGGCCGAACAGGGGGTTGTCTTTGGCAACGCCTATTCGCCCCATCCGGTGTGCGTGCCGGCGCGGGTCTCATTGATCACCGGGATGAACGCGATCAAGACGGGTGTGTTGGACAATGGCCAGTTTCTGCGCCCCGACTATCAACAATGCGGCATCCATACGTGGCCGGAGCTGCTCAACGAGGCCGGCTACTATACGATTGCCACCGGCAAGATGCACTTTTACCCCTGGGAGAAGCGGCTGGGCTTTCGACGCAAGATCATCGCCGAGGACAAGCTGTGGGGTTATATCCAGGACGACTATTACCACTATTTGGCCGCGGCGGGATATACCAAGACCGCCTTTGTGGACGTGCCCTCCTATCACAAAAACGACATGGCACTGATCAGCCCACTGCCTTGGGAGTACACCGTCGATCACTATGTGGGCGAACAGTCGGCGCAGTGGATCGAGCAGTACGAGGGCGACCAGCCCTTTGCCATGATGGTGGGCTTCCCCGGTCCGCACTCACCGTATGATCCGGCGCCGGAATATGCCACCTTTGACCCCAACGACATGCCCGAGCCGGTGCCGGCAGTGGCTGAGGATGTGGCCTTGATGCGGCCCAAGCAGCGCCCACGCTCCGAATCTCCGCAGAAATCGTGGTACGCGCCTCGCCGCAGCGCGCCGCCCACGCGCGATACCTACATGCTTCAGCGCGCCTACTATGCCGGGTTGGTGAAGCAGATTGACCACGAGGTGGGACGCATTCTCCAAGCCCTGGAAAAGACGGGCCGCCTGGATAACACCGTGATCCTCTTCTCCACCGACCACGGCGACTATCTCGGCGACCACGGTCTGGGCGGCAAGGCCTCCTACTATGACGCAGCCTGCCATATTCCGCTCATCGTGCGCCATCCGGGACTGAACAGCTCGATGGTGTCGCAGGAGTTGGTTACGCTCAACGATGTGACCGCCACGATCCTGGCCCTCGCCGGATGCTCCGTGCCCAGCTATATGGATTCGATCCCGCTGCCAGGCTTCGGCTTGGCCGGAGAGCGCAAGCAGGAGCGCATCCTGGGATGCCTGCGCAATGGGTGGATGCTCTTTGACGGACAATGGAAGCTGGTCAAGTATGCGGGGGGAGGGTCACACCTCTTTAACGTGCAGGACGATCCGACAGAGCAGCACAATCTGGCCCAAGATCCTGGCGCGGCTGCGGTGTATCAGCGGCTAGACGCCGAGCTCACTGTCGAGATCATGCGCTCCATGGATGAGGCTTTTACTGAGCGCCGCCTTTACACCTTTAGCTACTCCAGCAGCCCCGACTTTGGCCGCGTGGGCTGGGAGCGGACCTATCCGATGCCCTGGCAGGAGATCTATGGCGATTAGCCATAGCTGAAAAGGAACATGCCGCGCCTATCCGAGTGGGATAGGCGCGGCATGTTATGATATAAACGGCTTGTTAGATACGTCGCTTATGGCCGATCCAGATCAGCCCAGCCCCCAGTACGAGTACGATCCCAAGCAGAATACCCGACAGTACACGCGCCACGTACCACAGACGCCACGCAATGGAGACATCCACTATCGTGGGCTCTTGAGGCAGAGGAATCTGCTGCTCGGCGACACGTGGTGGCATTGGCGCCGATTCAGGAACGATAGGCTCAATGATCCGCTCAGGCGCAGCCTTTTCTCCCTGTCCGGCAGCCTCCTCAGGTTGAGGCTCTACAGCCTCTAGTGCCAGGACCTCTGCCTCTGCCTCAGCCTCTGGCGCCCGATCTTTGGCGGCATGAGGAGCTCCCACCACATCCCGTTCTCGAGATCCCATCGCCACCGTGGGAACCTCATCCGCAGTAGCGGCTTCAACCTCTACCTCGACTGGCGCCGGATCCTCGCTCGGGATCGAAAGCGCAAGAGGTGCCGCATCACGCGGAGCCTCCTCCCCTTCCCGTTCTGCGATGGCAACCGTCTCTTCTTCCACCGGCTCGGATAACGCTTCGACATCGGCATACTCTTGCATCGTGCGCGCCAGAGGCGCAGAGGCCACTGGCATACGATCAGGCATAGGGATCACCCCACGGGTAACAAGGGCATCGCCAGAGAGAAATAGAATCAGCAAAAAAGAGGCTGCCACCGCCGCCACGCGCAAAGCTCCATAGGCCTTATCCCAACGCCGAAAAGCCGTTTGTTGGCTCTGTACCGAAAGCGGCAAGGTAAAGGAGCGGGGTACTGAACGCATGGGAGCACGCTTCAACATGGTCAAGACGGTGCGCAGCTCAGCCAGATCACCGCGACAAGCAGTACACGTCTTTAGATGACGTTCTACACGCTGTCGCTCATGCACGCTCAACCGCTCATCGACATAGGCCGATAGCTTTTGCTCCCCGATATGTCGTTGTAACAGGTCGCGTATGATCGAAAAACCCATTACGCTACTTCCTTCGTCCCATGAACAACTCGCCAACTAGCCAATAGCACTAGTCGCGTTATTGATCGTTCTCTTACACTTCACCACTTAGACGCAAGTAGCTGGGCAAAAGTTCCTGATGCTCGCTCAGGAACGCACGCAGCTTGGCACGACCGCGACTCAACCGCGACTTGACCGTGCCCAACGCCACATCGGTAGCTGCAGCGATCTCCTCGTAGCTCATTCCTTCAATATCGCTCATGATCACCGTGACGCGCTGATCCTCTGGCAGCAGATTCAGTGCCCTTTGTATAGTTATGTCAAATTCCTGGCGTTCTACCGCCGTCTCTGGTCGGTCATCAGTATCTTCTAGCAGACGGCTGTGCTCGTCATTCTCCAGGAGGTCATCAATCGGCGTCTGAGGACGGCGCTGTCGGCGACGCAACTGATCGTAACAACAATTGGTGATGATGCGTAGAATCCACGCCTTGAACGAGCCCCCACGAAACTGCGACAGGGCGCGATAGCCCTTCAGGAAACCATCCTGAGTGGCATCCATGGCCTGATCCTCGTTACTGGTGATACGATAGGCCACATTATAGGCCAGTTGCTGATAGGCCAGCACCAGCTCATTGTATGCTTGGACGTCGCCGCGCTGGGCGCGTTCGACGAGAGCCTCTTCGTTCATCATCCTGCCTTGCAAGCCGTGATTGCGTCAATCGCCTCAACAACAGCGTGTGCTTCTCGCGGCACTAACCTACTGTAACCTAGTATAATACGTAAGGTCGCAATTTGGCAAACAGGCCCACATCTTGTGCAATAGTTCCATCGAGCGAGGCGCGCAAAACGTTGACACCATCAGATACAGCATGCTATACTGGCGCCGCAAATCGATGCGTAGGCTTCTATATGATCGCATCGCCAACCGGTCGTCAGATACAGCGGATGAACCCCTCAGCAAAAAGGAGTGGGCATGGAGGATCGGGCCGGCGCCTTGTTAGACGAACTATTCGACATCTCTGGCAAGGTCATCGTACTCACCGGAGCTGGCGGCGTGCTCTGTGGCTCTCTGGCCCGCGGGCTAGCCGCGTTGGGCGCCCAGGTCGCCCTATTAGATCTACGTCCCGAGGCCGCAAGGGTTGTGGCCGACGAGATTACCCAACAGGGTGGCCAGGCCCTTGCCGTTGCCACGGATGTCCTCTCCATTGAGGCGCTAAATATGGCCGCTGAACAGGTGCTCAACCGCTTTGGTACCGTGGATGCCCTCATCAACGGCGCCGGCGGAAACCATCCCCAGGCGACAACGACGCCCGAGACCTCTCTTTTTGATCTTCCACCTGAAGCGTTTCAACGCGCCTTGGGGCTGAACGTCATGGGCACCTTGTTGCCGGTTCAAGTCTTTGGCCGCATTATGGCCGAGCATGGTCATGGGGATATTATCAACATCACCTCCATCATCGCCACACGACCGCTGACCAACGTACCCGCCTACTCGGCCGGCAAGGCGGCGGCCAAAAACCTCACCGAGTGGCTGGCGGTGCATGTCTCGCAACACTATGGGCATCAGATTCGCGTCAACGCGCTGGCGCCTGGCTTTTTCATGACCAACCAGAATCGCTTTTTGCTGATAGACGAGGCCACCGGGCAACCAACCCCGCGCGGGCAAAAGATTATCGAGCATACTCCCTTGGGACGCTATGGCGAACCGGAAGAATTGCTCCCCGCCGTGATCTGGCTCCTTTCGCCTCACTCGGGGTTTGTGCATGGCGCCACAATCGTCATCGACGGAGGTTTTAGCGTCTACAGCGGTGTATGATCCGCTATCATCTGCGAAAGGAGAGTGATCGTGGCCAACATCCCCGAGATCGCCAGGCCTCTGGTCGAGCTGGCGCCTAAACACGCTTTTTTTGTCGGCATTGACTCTGATGGCTGCGCCTTTGATACGATGGAGATCAAACACAAAGAGTGCTTTATCCCCAATACCATCAAGTACTGGGATCTTCAAGCTGTGTCCAAGTATGCGCGCGAAGCTGCCGAGTTTGTCAACCTCTACAGCAAGTGGCGCGGCGTGAACCGCTGGCCGGCGCTCATGATGGTCTTTGAACTGCTCCGCGAGCGGAGCGAGGTGCAACGACGCCATGCGGTCATCCCCGACACACCCAAGCTCCGTGCGTTCATCGAGTCGGGGCGCCCACTTAGCAACGAATCGCTGGCAGCCTTGATCGCAGAGCTAAGCGGCGAGCCCGAGTTGGAGCGCGGCCTGGCCTGGAGCGAGGCGGTTAACGCCACGGTGGCCGACATGGTCCACGGCGTTCCTCCCTTTCCCTACGTGGTCGAGAGCCTGGAGATGATCAGCCAGGTCGCCGACGCCATTGTCGTCTCGGCTACACCCCTGGAGGCGCTGGTGCGCGAGTGGCAGGAGCATGCCATCGATGGCTGGGTGGCGGTCATCGCCGGCCAGGATATGGGCAGCAAGACCGAGCACCTGCGCATGGCCGCGGGCGGCAAATATGAGGATAGCCACAAGCTCATGATCGGTGACGCGCCGGGCGACCTCAGCGCGGCGCGAGCCAACAATGCCCTTTTCTATCCCGTCAATCCAGGCCACGAGGAAGAGAGTTGGGAGCGTTTCTACAAGGAGGCATTCGCCCGCTTTATCGAGGGTTCCTATGGCGGAGACTATGAAGCGCAGTTGATCGCCGAGTTTGAAGCCGCCCTGCCCAGCATACCACCATGGAAGAGGTAAAGAGACCATGATTATCGGTGAAGGGTATACCGATCGCTTTTTGAACCGTTCCGAGATTCGCGAGATCTTGATCGAGGCGTTGGACAGCATCGACGTCGATGGCCAGAGGCTGCTGGTCATCCTGCCCGACAACACCCGCAGCGGTCCCATCCCGCTCTGCTTTGAATTGCTCACCGAGTTGCTCCTCGATCGCGTGGCCAAGCTCGACATGCTCATTGCCCTGGGCACCCACATGCCCATGGACGAGAAAAAGATCTGCAAGCAATTGGACATCACCCCCGCACAGCTTCATGGCGAATATGCCGCGGTAAACATCTATAACCACAACTGGGAGGAGGGCCTGCGCGAGATCGGCGTAATCCCGGCCTCTGAGGTGCGCAAACTCACCGACGGGTTAATGGAGGAGGAGGTCCGCGTCGAGATCAACGAGCGCCTCTTTGATTATGATCGGGTGATCATCTGTGGGCCAGTGTTCCCCCACGAGATCGCCGGCTTTTCCGGGGGCAACAAGTACTTTTTCCCCGGTGTCTCGGGGCCCGACATGATCAACATGACCCACTGGTTGGGCGCGTTGGTGACCAACGTAAACACCATCGGCTTTCAGGATACCGCCGTTCGCCGCATGCTGGATAGAGCGGCCAGCTTGATCACCATCCCTAAATCGTGCTTTGCCATGGTTGTCGGCGTGGGACGCCATGCCAGCCACGAGGACCTGGCCGGCCTCTATTTCGGCTCGCCCGAGGAGGCCCAGGCAGCGGCCGCCGCGCTCTCGGCGGAGGTGAACATCACCTACGTCGACCGATCCTTCCATACGGTGATATCGATCATGCCCCCACTCTATGATGATATCTGGACCGCCAGCAAGGGAATGTACAAGGTCGAGCCGGTGGTCGCCGATGGCGGACGGGTGATCATCTATGCTCCTCACGTGGACGAAATCTCGTACACCCACGGTGAAATCCTCGACCGCGTCGGCTATCACGTGCGCGACTATTACCTCGTCCACGGGCACCTCTGCGAGGAGGAGCCGAGGAGCGTGCTGGCCCACTCTACGCTGGTCAAGGGCGCTGGCACCTGTATCGACGGTGTTGAGGTGCCGCGCGTCGAGGTCATCCTGGCCACCGGTGTGCCCAAGGAGCGCTGCGAGCAGGTGAACCTTGGCTATATGGACCCCACCACCATCAACCCGCAGGAGTGGATGGGCCGCGAGGAAGAGGGCATCCTGGTCGTCCCGCGGGCGGGCGAGGTGCTCTATCGGCTACAAGAGGACAAAGCCAAGCAATAACTAGGTCATCATGGATAAGCAGGATGTTCAGGATGTTTTTTTACGCTTTTATCCTGCTTATCCTGTTCATCCATGTAAACAAGGAGGTCATCGCATGAGCGATATCGGCTTGATCGGTCTGGCCGTTATGGGCCAGAATCTGGTGTTGAACATGGCCCACCACGGCTTTTCGGTGGCCGTGTACAATCGCACCGCTGAGCGCACCCGCGAGTTCGTCGGCGGCAAGGATGCCCAAGGCCTGCCCATCACGGCGACATACTCGCTAGAGGAGCTGCTCGGCGAGTTGGAGCGTCCGCGCAAGATCATGCTCATGGTCCAGGCCGGCGCAGGGACCGACGCCGTCATTGACCAACTGCGACCCTTGGTAGATCCTGGGGACCTGCTTATCGACGGCGGGAATTCGTTCTACAAGGACACCGAACGCCGCGCCGTCTCCCTGGCCGAGGACGAGATCCTC
>SKLG01000320.1 GCA_007123335.1 Anaerolineae bacterium
CGGGGCCTGGGCATGACCTTTCCGGTGGGCGTGAGGTTCTTTGGGCTGCCCAGCCCCTGGCCGCTCTTTCGCATCGATTATGTGCTGCTGCGTGGGGCTTGGCGTCCCGTCGCCGCCCGCACCGGCGCCATGCCTGGATCGGATCATCGCTACGTTGTGGCCGATATCTCCTGGCCACACAAATAGCGAACGGCGTCCACAATCGCCTCGGCATCGCCGAATCCCCCGGCCTTGGTCACCACCCACAGCCCTTCCCGCTTCCCGCCAAGCAACTGTCCACCGGGGATACCGTTCTGTACCTCCTGACAGATACGCAGCCCGCGCACTCCCAGCGAACGACACACCTCCACAGCCACATCCCCGCCGGTGACAAAAAGCCCTGCGAGGGGCACCTGGCCCGCGATCTGGGCCGCCGCCTCGGCCAGAATCCGGGCGATGAGCGGGCCTCCGCCCGGCACCAGCGGGGAAAAGGTAGAGGTCAGGATCACATTCTGGTCACCGCGCAGCGCCGTCAGAGAGGCCGAGACCAGACGGGCCAGCTCGCGATCGGCGTCGAAGAAGCGCTCGGCGTCCAGGTCGACGCAAGGGATATGTAGGCGTTCACGGACCATCTTTAACTGCTCGACGGTAGAGTCGTTACGGCTGCCCGACAGGATGAGCACCGGGCCACCGCCGGGCGGGCAAGACGTTCCCCGCCTATCACCGACTTGCTCTGGGGCAGAGCTCCGACAAACGCCCAACGCCTGCACCCAGGCCTCGGCGAGGCCGGCCGATCCGCAAGGCAGCCACGTCGGCCCCAATCGCACTAACGCTTGAGCGATGGTCAGCAAGTGGTGGGTATCGAGAACGTCGATGACAACGATCTCTCGCCTGGATGCGTCTAGCGCACCCATCAACGCCTCGACCCCGGTCGTCACGACCTCCAGGCCGATATGGCCGATCTCGCGGCCCGCCTGTTGCATGAGCAGCGTGGGCAAATGCGACTCGGTCATCGGCCAGCGGGGATCATGGGCGAAAAAGGTATGCTCCAGGCGCTGCCCGTGAACGCGCTGGTGCCCATGGAGCGTCGTGCGTCCGCCCTGGGGAAAGGCGGGGGCAACGACGATGGCTCGCGGATTGAGGACATCCGACAACGCGCGCAGCTCATAGCCAATGTTACCGCGCATCGTCGAGTCGACTTTTTTGTAGAGCAGCCTATCTGCTGCCGCGTGTGCCGCTCGGCGCAGTCGTCTCACCGCCTCTGACGTCGGGGCAGCACGGCTGTCGGTGTCCAATACCAAAACCTCGACGTCGGGCACCGCCCGCCCACCCCAAGAGACGACGGCCTCTAGCCCGTGTTTGCTGCACTGTAGGCCTGTATCCATGGCGCCGGTGAGGTCATCGGCGATGATGGCCAAGCGCACCATGGGTCCCTCCCCTAGCCGTACTTTATACTGCACCACCTCAAGGCTTGAGGATCACCTTGCCGGCGTTGCCGCTGAGCGTCAGTTGTAGTGCCTGGTCATACTCATCCAGGGGAAAGCGGTGGGTGATGACCTGAGTGGGATCAAAGGCGTTCGTCTTGAGCAACGCATCGACGGCGTACCAGGTCTCCCACATCAGGCGACCGGTGCTACCATAGACCACCGCCTCGCGATAGATGATGGCGTTGGTCATCTCCAGGGTGATCGGCTCCGAGGGCAGGCCGACGAGACTGACGCGCCCACCCTTGGCCAGCAGGTCAAAGGCCTGGACCGTGCCGGGTGCGCTGCCGCTCAGCTCAATGACCACCTCGAGGCCGCGCCCCTCGGTGGCGCCGCGCACCGTCTCCTCTACGTCGTCCTCCAGAGGATTCAGCACCGTCGCCTCGGGGACGATGCGCCGGGCCATCTCCAAACGATAGGGGTTCACGTCGGTGAGAAAGAGCTGGCGCGCGCCGGAGGCCAGCGCCAATTGGGCGCAAAAGATGCCGATGGGCCCGCAGCCGATGACTGCCGCGCTCAGGCCGCCGATGCGGTCCTTGAACAAGCCGTTGGCCGCCACGCCGATGGGCTCCAGGATGGCGCCCAGATCGGGGTCTGTGCCAGGAGGCAGCTTCCAGGCGCAAGACTGGGGCAGAACGGCGATCTCGGCAAAGGCGCCATTCTCGTGCACCCCGATGATACGCATCTTTTCGCAGGTGTGCTGGCGGCCGGTGCGGCACTGGGCGCATTGCAGGCAGGGGATATGGGTCTCGGCGGCCACCAGATCGCCCACGGCAAAGCCGCGCACCTCATCGCCCACCTCGACAACCTCGCCGGCGAACTCGTGGCCAAAGATCATCGGCGGAGAGATCCGCGCCTGGGCCCAAGGCGTCCAGTCATAGATGTGGTTATCGGTGCCGCAGATGGCCGCCGATTGCACCCGCACCAGCAGGTCGGTGGGGCCAGCCACGGGCATCTCCACCTCGCGCAACTCGGCGCCGGGGACGGGTTCGGCTTTGAACAACGCTTTCATGGCATGCTCCTGCTTGATCAGATGAATATCGGTCGTAATGTGGCGCTGACTAGAGCGTGGGGCTATTCAATGCGCGCGATGGGCGTTTCCACCGGGATGGTGCGGCCCTTTTCCACGAGAATCTCGCGAACAACGCCGTCGACCGGCGATTCCACCTCACCCGCCGCCTTGTCCGTCTCGATCTGTAAGAGCGGCTCACCGCGACGCACCGTATCGCCCTCTTTTTTGAGCCAGGCGATGATGGTCGCCTCTTTCATGGACATGGCCAACTTGGGCAGGCACATTTCGTGGGACACGGATAACCTCCTCGTTTGGTCGCTCCTTGATTCATTAGCGACATCTATTGCTACTATAGAGAGGTTACCCGGTCTTGACAAGTGGGATATATCAGGCGAACGCGCCTCCTGAGGGGATCGCGCATCGGTGAACTCCACAGGAGACGGTATTTGGCGAGCCTGTGATGACAGTCAATCTATTGCTATTGGCCTTGGCACACATAAGCATTTGCGTTGTATCGGGATAGACTCTCAAGCTAATGCCTCGTCTCAACGATCAAGTGTGGCACGTAGGAGCTCTCTCGTGTGCCGAACCCTCGCCAACTCGCATCTTGACCAGAGACCTCTGGCCCGCGCACCATGATGCCATAGTTTGGATGGGTCCCGTTATACCAGGCGGACACCAGATGGGTGACGTCCAAGTCATACCAGCCCCAGGCGGCGCTGACAATGGATCTTGACCCATACGCCTCGGCATAGCCCGGCTTGTTATTCCAGGTGACGCTGTTCTCTGCCCAGTTGGCAGTGATGCGATGGGTCGTGATGGTGCGGCTGCGATCTGGAAAATCCCAAGAGCTCACCAGATGGAGTCTCAGGGTAGCCTTGACGATAGCACGACCGGGAGGCAAATCGGCAATGTCGAATCTCACCAAACTACGAACGATTCGGCCACCAGGATCCAGGTCATCATCGTAACCGGCCCACATATCCCTTGTGTCCCCGGCGTTGAACGTGGGATAACCCTCTAGTACGCAGGCATCAGCGGTGGAGAACAGGGTGTGTTGGGTTATCGTGTCTGTTGGTTCAGGGGTTACGGTGTGCGTCGGTGTGGCGGTTATCGTGCGTGTTGATGTGGGTGTCACAGTGCTTGTCGGTATCGGTGCAGGCATTCCTTGGTGATGACGCAAGGCCAAAGGAATCCACGATCGTGGCTCCTTGGGCAAGGGCGTAAGCATGGGGCCCGGTGGCGTTATGGTGGGTGTCGGCGTATAGGTGCGGGTAGGCGTTGGCGTGCGCGAGGGCGTACTGGATGCCGTCGGCGTCGCCTGAACGGTGCAGCCAGCCATCCGTGCGCGCACGCCGATATTCGCCTCACGGTAGCCGACAATATCGGCCCAGGATCCCGGCAAGCCGCTGCAGCTCAGATAGGATCGGCCCGCTTGTGCTGGGGCAAGGCCGTCCATCGGCAAGGGGTATTCCACGCTTTCATTCTCGATAAAGGCCATGACATAGATATCGTTCCCGGCGGTCACGGCCAAAGGAGGATCGATAGGAATAGGATGGTAACCCGCATGATCAAAACGCGTCGATGGCAGCTCGCGAAGCAGCCCTGAAGGAGTGTGGCCATCAAACGCGTCATAGATAGATATCGCTATCTGGCGGGTGCGGTCTATGGTCCACAGCTCGATTTGCTCGATACAGCCCGAACTCGTCGGCACAAAGCGGACCAGAGCATACGCATGGCGTTGATCGCGACATCCCAGCGCATCCTGGAACCCGGCCCGATCATGGTGCAGGAGCATCTCCTCAGGTCGCGGGTCGTGCCAATCCATAATCACCGCGGCATTGCTGCCCAGCCCCGCCGATTCGTAGGCCATGCCAAAGTAGCCGCCGTTGCCCCAATTTATGCCCCAGCTATTCTTGACCAGCCATGCTCCTTGGCCGCCGCTGTGTCGCAGTCCGTCGTCCCAGCCGACCAACAACACGGCATGATCCAACTCGTAGCTTCCTGGCCGATACAACGTATAGGAGCCGTCATACTGCTCAAAGGTCGCCCCCCAGGTCGCCGAGCTGGCCCCCGAATCCATCGTCACATAAAGCGGACCATAGACACGTAGCCAGCTCTTGAGCAGGGCCGTAGGCGGCACAGTGGAACCGCCAAGAACCCAAAGCTGATCGGCGACCTTGACCGGCGGACAGAGCGTGTTGCACGGCGCCTCGTATGGGCTATAGGGATCGCAGCTCTCGGTGACCGCCCCATAGCGGCTGAGATGGTTCGCCACGTTCCAGATATTGCCTCCCGCGCACCTACTTGAGCCATAGTTGCAGTCGCGGACATTCTTCTCGGAAAAATCCCAGATGCCCTCTCCACGCATGGCCAACTGGGATTCAAAGCTGCCGATGCCGGCAAAGGCGTAACAGGAGCCGCACTCGCCCTGTGCGCTTACGCCCGTCACTACGCCCTGATCGCGCCAATCCCAACGCGACGGCAGCGTCTGCTCCAAAGAGGGCGGCGCCTCGCGATAGGCCTCACTCAGATGATCAAAGTTGATTCCGTGGGGAAGGTAACCCCGCTCATAGTTCGGAAGCTCTGGCTCGGGCGATATGGGCAAGGGAACCACCGTCGGAGCTCTCTGAAAGGGTGAAATGGCGGGGGTCTGACCGATGGAGGGCCGTACGCCCAAAAGAAAGAACAACATGCCGCAAAGAACAAAGTACCACCACCACAAGGCACGCCGCACATGCCTTCTCTCCGACTTGATCTTGCTCGTCATGTCTGTCCTCCTCCCAACCAAGAGCAATGCTCCGTTGACAATCCATTGGCGCCAGTCTACACTTGCCCCTGTCAGAGGGCAACCACGTCAGGAGCAAACCGATGCCCACATTCAACGAACGTCCGAATATCTTGCTCGTCCTCACCGATCAGCACCGCTGGGATTTTATGGGCTATATGGGCCATCGCGCCATGCAAGGGCTGACGCCCCATTTCGACCGCCTGGCACAGGAGGGCGCCGCCTTTACCCACTGCTATTCGCCCAATCCGCTGTGCATGCCGGCGCGCAACGCCATCCATACCGGCCTCTACACCTTTCAATCGGGGCAGATGAACAACGTCGGCGACTGGCCGATGGCGCTGCCCACCTTTACCCAGGCGTTGCAGGCGCTGGGCTATCACACCGCGCTCACCGGCAAGATCCACGCCCACGAGGGAGTAGGCTATGACCTGGACCTGGCCGAGCCTCGCTGGCGGCAAGAGATCCGCGCCCTCGGTTTTGACGACGTACTGCAGGTGGCGGGCAAGACGATGGCTTTTTTCGTCGACGACGACTATACCCAGTATTTGGCCGAGCGCGGCCTGCTCTACGCGTATCGCGAGGATATTGTCGAGCGCGTCGAGGCCCGTGGTCGGGGCGAGGCCGATTGCTGGCCGTCGATCTTGCCGGAGGAAGCCTTTGTCGATGCCTTTATCGGGCGCCACGCTGCCGAGTGGTTTCGCCGCTACGACGACGAGCGCCCCTGGTTTCACATGCTCTCCTTTTGCTCGCCCCACCCCTCTTATGACGCGCCGGCCTCCGCCCTGGAGCGCGTCGATCGCCGCCTGGTGCCCCTGTCGCCACACCACGACCATCCCGAGGACCTGCGCGACATGGTGGCCAACTATATCGCCCAGATCCACGTCGTCGATGAGCACCTGGGCCTCGTCTTGGCCGCGCTGGAGGAGCGCGGCTGGCTGGACGATACCCTCATCCTCTTTACCGCCGACCATGGCGAGATGGGCGTCGGCCCCGACGCAGGCGACACCGGCAAGAGCGGCAAGTGCCACTGGGAGGATGGCTCGACGCGGGTGCCGCTGCTGGTGCGCCCGCCGAGCAGGATGGCGGCGACCGTTGTGCCACCGGGGTCGCGTGTAGAAGCGCCCGTGTCGTGCCACGATGTCACCGCTACGATCCTTGATGCCGCCGGCGGTAAGGGCCACGCCGCGCAGGCTCTGCCCGGCTGTAGCTCGCGCTCGCTCTGGCCACTGCTGGACGGGACGGTGAAGCAAACGCGCGAGGCAGTGTACAGCGAGAATGGCGGCCAGTTCGCGCCCGCTTGGCGGATGATGGACGACGGCGCATGGAAATACGTCTGGCTGGTCGAGACGGCGCAAGAGTTGCTCTTTTACAAGGTCGAGGACCCGTTCTGCCTGTCCGATGTGGCCGCCGATCACCCCGACGTCGTCGCCCGATTGCGGCGGGCCATGCTGAGCGAGCACCTGGAGCATCCGGCGCCCAAGACCGGCCGAGCGGCCTATTCACCCCTCATTCCGCACCGGATTGGTCGTGAGCGATTGGAGAGGTATAATAGAGGGCAGTAATCAAACACCCGCTCCTATGGGAGGCAAGTTATGGCCGTGCAGACAGCGATAGCGTTTACCTATGAGCAGCGACTACAGGCATTGCATGATCGTAAGATCGCGCACACGCAAGAGAAACAAGAGATCATCGGCTCGATGAACCACGACGATTGGGCGCTTATCCTCCCCCCGCCGGACAAGCGCAAGGTGGTGCAGGCGATGAGCACCTCAGGCATGCCCATCACCGATGTGCTCATCGAGGGCTTTGAGCCGGAGCCGAACCATCCCTCCGGCGGCTTTTTCGGCCCCAAGGCCGTGGGCCGCAACTTTCGCCGCCTATTAGAGGCCCATCCTCCTTATGTCGACCCCATGGCCTCGCTGGCCGGCGGTTATATGGTGAACTTTAACTCGTACCGCAAGCCAGGCTGGAACCCCGACTATCACTTTGCCGAGCTGGATGAGCCGCGAGCCAAGTACAAGCTCCTGCCGGGCGTCGGCGCCACGCAACACTTTTGCCAGGACCTGAGCGTCGGGCTGGAGCTGGGCTTTGGCGGCCTCCTGGACAAGATCCGCCACTATCGGGCGGTGAACGCCCCGCGCGGCGCCGAGTTCTATGACGGGCTGGAGGATGTGGTACTGGGCTTGCAGAGCTGGGTGGCCCGCAACGCCGCCGCCTGCCGCGAGATGGCCGCCGAGGAGACCGATCCGCAGTTGCGTCAGAATCTGCTCGAGATGGCCGAGATGAACGAAAAGCTGGTCAGCGAGCCGCCGACGACCTTCCGCGAGGCCTGTCAGTGGATGGTCTGGTATCAGATGGCGGCGCGGATGTACAACGGCAGTGGCTCCCTCGGGCGGCTGGACGTGCTGCTTACCCCGTATTATGAGCGTGATACCGCCGCCGGTATTCTCACCGATGAGGAAGCCGCGTTCCACATCGCCTGTCTGCTGCTGCGCGACACCGGCTATATCCAGATCGGCGGCCCCAACGCCGCCGGGGAGGATGTCACCAACCGCGTCTCTTATCTGGTGATGGACGCCATCGAGGGGCTGAACGTGCCGAACAACGTCGGCATATCGGTGGGCGAAGAGGTGGACCCCGGCCTGTTGCGTCGCGGCGTAGAGATGCAATTTCACCTCAAGAACGGCATGCCCAAATTCCTGGGCGTGGAGAATATCGCCGAGGGTTTCTCCCGGAACGGCCAGGGCTACCCGCTTGAGCTGGGCCGCGAGCGGGCCTACTCGGGCTGTCACTGGTTCGCCGTCCCGGGGCGCGAGTATACGCTGAACGACTGCGTCAAGATCAACTTTGGCGCCGTGTTCGAGGTCTCGCTGCGCGAGATGCTGGCCGAGCTGGACCGCAACGGCCAGGGCGAGCCACCCAGCGTCGCCGCGCTGTGGGAGCGGTTCGAGAGCGACTTGCGCTGCTCCGTGGAGTGGACGGCCCGCGCCCTCGACTTTCACGTCGAGCACATGCACAAGGTCTTTCCCGAGCTGGTCCTCGACCTGATGTGTCACGGCCCTATCGAGCGCGGGCTGGACGCCTCCCACTATGGCGTCGAGTACTATAACCTGTGTATCGACGGCGCCGCGCTGGCCACCGTGGCCGATTCCTTTGCCGCGCTGGAGCAGCGCATCGAGCGCGAGGGGCGCATGACCTGGGAAGAGATTCGCGACCATCTGGACAACGACTGGGCCGGCCCCGAGGGCGAACGCGCGCGGCTGATGATGAAGAACATCGACCGCTTTGGCTCGGGCGGCTCGCTGGGCGACGCCTACGCCGAGCGCATCACCGAGACCTTTACCCGCCTGGTGAAGGAAAAGCCGACGCCCGGCGGACTGCAGATGATCCCCGGCCTCTTCTCGTGGGCCAACACCATTCCCATGGGGCAAGAGCTGGCCGCCACGCCCAACGGGCGCCACGCCGGCGATCCCATCTCTCACGGCGCCAACCCCGATCCCGGCTTTCGCAAGGACGGCGCCCCCAGCGCCATGGCGGTGGCCATCGCCAGAGTGCAGCCGGGCTATGGCAACTCGGCGCCGATGCAGATCGAGTTCGACCCCGGCCTGGCCAAAGACGAGGGCGGCCTGGAAAAGGTGGAGAGCCTCATCGCCGGGCACATGGCCATGGGCGGCACCCAGATCAACATGAACGTCATGGATGCCGACAAGGTGCTGGAGGCGCACCAGGATCCCAGCAAATACCCGGACCTGATCGTGAGGGTCACCGGGTTCAGCGCCTTTTTCTCCAGCCTGTCGCCCGAGTTCCGCCAGCTTGTGGTGGATCGAATCATCAACGAGCGCTAGAGTTAGAGACGACGAGTCATCCTCACCGCCCAAAGGGTCACTCCTTTGGGCGGTGGGTTTCTATAGGGGACTGGCGATATCAGCCAGGCGCGCCTTGGTGAGACGCACCAAATCCTTGACCGGCAGTTGCACGTTGATGCCGCGCTGGCCGGCGCTGACCAGGATCTCCTCAAAGCGCTGGGCCGACACGTCGAGATAGACGCGAAACCCCTTGTTCAACAGCGCCAGGGCCGAGATGCCCCCCACCTGCAAGCCGGTCATCGCCTCAGCCTGGGCGTGGGTGGCCATGCGCAGCTTCTTCTCGCGGGTCATCTTGGCCAGCTTTTTGAGGTCGAGCTGGCAATGGGCCGGGATGATGGCCAGATAGGCGCGCCCCTCCTCGTTGGCCGGCACCACCACCAGCGTCTTGAACACCATCTCTGGCGGCAGATTCACCGCTTCGGCCACGCCCTCGGCAGAGTGGACGTCGGGGGAGAAGATGTGCGTCTTGTAGGGCACCTTTTTGGCCTCTAGCATGCGCATGGCGTTGGTTTTCTGCTCGTCGGCCATCTCGTCATCTC
>SKLG01000174.1 GCA_007123335.1 Anaerolineae bacterium
ACGAGTTCTGGGGCCAGGACAGCCTGGACGTCATCGATGCCATCGAAACCCAGGAGGGCAAGGGGATGCGCACCCTGGCCATTGGCCAGGCCGGCGAGAACCTGAGCCGCATGGCCACTATCCAGACCGCCACCTCCTCGGCTTGCGGTCACGGCGGGTTCGGCGCCGTGATGGGCGCTAAAAAGCTCAAGGCGATCTCGGTGGCCGGTAGCGGCGAGGTCACCTTCGCCGACACCGAGCGCATGCAATGGCTCATCCGCGAGATCGGCAAGGAGGGCCGGAGCCAGCGCAGCGCGGTCGGCCGCATCAAGGGCCTGCGCGAGCGCGTCGCCGAGGAATGCGGCGGCAGCGCCCGGGTCTACTCCTGCACCGAGTCGTGCCCCTCGCCCTGCAATGTCTACTATGAGAATATCCCCGGGCCGGCCACCGGCCGCACCTACAGCGGCCACTGGACCTGCGTCGGCTCGATCTTTCGCGGCATGAGCGAGGCCGGTCCCATCGGCCACGGCGGCCTGTTCGACTGGCGGCTGGGCCTCCAGGGCGGCATGGAGATGAACGCCCTCTCCAACCGCTGGGGGTTGAACCAGTGGGAGCTGATCACCTCAGTGGTGCCCTGGCTCGAGGTGTGCCAATACTATGGCCTGATCGACGAGTTCAACGGGCACAAGATGGACTGGCTGTCGCCCGACTTTTGGTACCGCTTCCTGCACGCCATCACTTTTCGCGAGGGGTTGGGCGACGCCGTGGCCGAGGGCGGTTGGAAGGCCTCCCTCGACCTGCGCCTGGGCGAAGAGTGGGCGCGCCGCTACTACACCGGCTGGGGCTTTCCGGGCCACTGGGACGGCCACGCCTGCTGGCACAACCCGCTGCCCTATCCCTTCTGGCTGGTGTCGGCGTTACAGTGGCTCACCGATACCCGCGACCCGATCCCCAGCGGGCACGGCTATGTCCACGCCGTGGCGCTCTACCAGAACATGTACAAGCCGCCGGCGGAGCAGGCCGAGAACGGCATCACCTGGGACCATATGCGCGCCATCGCCGAGCGCATCTATGGCTCGCCGGCCGCGCTGGACCCCTACAGCGACTATGAGGCCAAGGCATCGCCCGGCTTTTACCACACCAAGCGCTCGGTGATGAAGGACTGTTTGCCGGTGGACGACTTTGTCTTCCCCATGATCTACAGCCCCAACACGCCCGATCACTACTGCCGCATCGGCGACATCGAGGGGCCGTCGCTAGAGTACCACCTGTTCAAGGCCGGCACCGGCGCGCCGTGGAGCGAGGGCGAATTCGAGCAGGCGGCGGAGCGCATCTATACCCTGGAGCGCGCCCTGCAGGTGCGCCACTGGGCCCGCGACCGCAAGATGGACGAGTTGGTGCTCCCCGCTTACGAATACCTGGAGAACTGGCAGAACCCGATGCTCGACAAACGCTACGCCCTGGATCCGGTGCAGTTCAAGCCGGTGATGGACGAGTACTATGCGCTGCGCGGCTGGGGCGTCGAGAGCGGCTGGCCCACGGCGGAGCACCTGAACGACGTGGGTCTCGCCGAGGTGCACGAGCCGATGGTCGCCGGCGCTCAGGCGGCCAGGGAACGGCTCCCCGAGCCGCCCAAGCCGCAGCCGGTGCCCGTCGTGCCCTTTGTCAACCTGGAAGAGCTGATCGCGCGCAGCTAGCGCGATGAAGAGAGGATGACCATGACACCGATCCGCGTCAGTCTGCCGCGCTTTAAACCCATGCACGGCTGGGCCAACCGTCTGCTGCGCGTCGATCTGTCCAACGGGCGCATCACGGCGCAGCCCATCGCGCCCTATGTGCCCGACTATATCGGCGGGCGCGGCATCGCAGCCCGCATCGCTTGGGAGGAATACCCCGACCCCGTCGAGCCCTTTGCGCCGGAGAACCCGCTGATGATCTTTCCCGGCGCGCTGGGCGGTTCGCGGTCGCCCTACTCGGGACGCACAGAGCTGTGCGCCTTTTCGCCCCAGGCGTGGCCCTATCACTGGTTCACCCGCTCCAACATTGGCGGCCACTTTGGCGGAGAACTCAAGCGCGCCGGCTATGACGGCATCGTCGTCACCGGCGCCAGCGAGACGCCGATGCGCATCGTCATCCGCGACGACGATGTAGAACTCCTCCCCGCCGGTGATCTGTGGGGCAAGGACACCTTTGAGACGTTGGAGGCGCTGGAGGCGGCAGTGGCCAAGGGTGCTCGCTCCTTTGTCATCGGCCCCGCCGGCGAGAACCTGAGCCGCATCGCCACCGTGCACACCGCCACGTCATCGGCCTGTGGCCATGGCGGGTTTGGCGCCGTCATGGGGGCGAAAAAGCTCAAGGCCATCACCGTCGTCGGCAGCGGCCGGGTGGAGATCGCCGATCCCGAGCGCATCACCGCCATCAGCCGCGACATTGCCCGGGACGTGACCACCCTTGAGGGCCGCGGCCCCGACATTGAGGCGATCAACCGCCAGCTCGCCGAGGCCGGCGGAGGGCGCGCCCGTCGCTACGCCTGCACCGAGGCGTGCCTCTCGCCCTGCGGCGTGTTCTACGAGGACGTGCCCGGCCCGGCCACCGGCCGCCGTCACAGCGGCCACTGGTTCTGTGTGGCGCCGCTCATGGCCGGCTGGGGCGACGATGGCCCCATCTCGCGCCAGGGCGTCTTTGACTGGCGCCTGGGCCTGCGCGGCGGTTTTGAGGCTAACGTGATCTCCAACCGTTACGGCCTCAACCAATGGGAGCTGGTCATCGGCATGGTGCCCTGGCTGGCCTCCTGCCAGAACGCCGGGCTCATCGACACGTTCAATGGCGTGCCCATGGATTGGCGCTCGCCCGACTTTTGGGCGCGGTTCCTCCACGATCTCACCTATCGCCAGGGAATGGGCGACGCGCTTGCCGAGGGCGGCTGGCGGGCGGCAGAGATCCTCGATCTGGGTCGCGACATTATCGGGCGCTACTACACCGGCTGGGGCTTTCCTGGCCACTGGGACGGCCACGGCGATTTCGCCAACTATATCGTCTATCCCTTCTGGCTGGTCGCCGCGCTGCAATGGCTCACCGACACCCGCGACCCGATCCCCAGCGGACACGGCTATGTGGCGCGGGTGATGCGCATGGGCCCCTTCCAGCGCACCCTCACCCCCGATAGGGAGCCGGCGATGACCTGGGAGGAGATGCGCCGCGCTGGCGAGATCGTCTATGGCGACTCGGACGCCATGGACCCCGCCGCCGAGTATCGCGGCAAGGCCTATCCCGCCTTTTTCCACACCAAGCGCTCGGTCATGAAGGACTGTTTGCCGGTGGACGATTTCGTCTTTCCGCTGCTCTATGGCGCGCGCAGCACCGAGGACCGCATCTATCGCGCCGGCGGCGTCGAGGGGCCGTCCATCGAGTACAACCTTTTCCAGGCTGGCACCGGCGCCGAGTGCTCTGAGGACGAATTCGAGCGCTCTTGCGAGCGCATCTATACCCTGGAGCGGGCGCTGCACGTGCGCCACTTTGGGCGCAACCGGGCGATGGACGAATTGGTGCTGCCGGCGTTCGAATACCCGGAGAACTGGCCCAGCCCGCTCACCGGCCAGCGCCACGCTCTGGAGCGCGACCGCTTTGAGCCGCTGATGGTCGAGTACTATCGCCTGCAGGGTTGGGACTCGGAGAGCGGCTGGCCGACGCGCGAACGCCTCGAAGCGCTGGGGCTGGGCGCGGAGGCGCATGAGGAGATGGTCGCCGGTGCGGAGCGCACCGCCGCCCGGCAGGAGCGCGGCGAGCAACCCGCTCCCCCCGAGCCGACGCCCGTGCACGAGATTCACCCCGCGCTCATGCGTTAGGAGCGCCCACTCGGCCCCAGCTGCCGGGCACTTCAGAAAGTGCCCGGCAGCTTTTTACGTGTACGTAGGCAGCAGCGGCGTTAGCTCTTCCGCCAGCATCTTCTCCAGCACTGGCGTCACCCGCCAGTAGGCCTTGAGCGCCTGGTACTCGCGCGCCATCTGCGCGTCGCCCGGCGCCAATCGCTTTTCGGCCACGATCATCAGGTTCTTGGAGGTATGCTCCGGCGAGACGAACTCGATCACCTGGGTACTGTAGCCGAGAATGCGCAGGATCAGCGCGCGCAATGCGTCGGTGAGGATATCGGCCAGGCGCTGGCGCAGAATGCCGTGGCGCAACACCGGCCGAAAGAGAGCATCGTCGAGTTGGTCGTACAGCTCGTGCTGGCAGCAGGGCGCGGCCAGAATCGAGCGGCTGCCCCAGCGCACTCCCTGAGCCAACGCCTCGTCGGTGGCGTCGTCGCAGGCGTGCAGGCTCAGCACCAGGTCGGGAGTCGTCTCCGGCTGGAACTCGGCGATGGTCGCGGCGTGGAACGTCAAACGCTCGTAGCCCAGTTCATCGCGGATGGGGCGCATCGTCGCCAGCAGCTCGGCGTTCACATCGACTCCCTCGACGTGAGCGGTCACCCCTCGCACCTCGTTGAGATAGTGATAGGCCGCAAACGTCAGGTAGGCGCGGCCACAACCACAGTCCACGACGTTCAGGGGCCGGTCGTCGGGAACTCCCTCGACGACCTGGTCGATGACGCGCAAGAACTCGTTGACCTGGCGGAATTTGCTGCCCATGCCCGGGCGCACCTTGCCACGGCTGTCCGTAATGCCCACCGCCTCCAGCAAGGAGCGCGACGAAGCCGCCTGGAGCGGCCGCTCCTTGACGCGGTCGTGGCGCAAGGAGGGCGCCGCCATCTCGCGGGAGGGCTGGGATCGGCTCACCAGCACCTTGCCCTTTTTGCTGATGCGCACGTGCAGATCGCCCTGGGTGGTCTGCATATGTAACTGGCGAAAGGGCCACGCCAGGATCTCGCGCAGGCGCGCCGTTGCCTCGTCGCCGGCATAGTTGCTGTGCACCACCTGTCGCCCATCCCAGGACGAGACCTGCAGGTGGCGCTCGCCGCGAACGGCCACCGGCCGCACGGTCACCTTGGTCCAGGGCACGACCTCGCGGTCGGCGTTCTGGCTGAGTACCAACTGAATAAAGGTCTCGGCGTCCTGCGCCGTGTGAAGGATCTCCTCGTGGATCTCGCTCAAGGTGGCCATGGCGTTCGCCTCCCGCGCTCCCATCGTTTATCATCAGGAGGAGTGTAGCATGGGGATGGCGAGGCGCCAATCGCGTGCCCTCCTTCGGGAGGGAGGATTATAAGGAGGGACGAGCATGGACAGTCGTGAACGTATCTTGGCAGCCATGGCCTGGGAGGAGCCCGATCGAGTGCCATTGACCATCTATGACTGGATGATCCCGCGCGGCACCGAGGAACGCGAATTGCGGCGTCTCGGGTTGGGCATCATCACCCGTCTGCCGGCGCATCGGCTGGAGCACCGGCAAGTGCACTTTTCCAGCGTCGAGTATTGGGAGGAGCGCGGCGATCAGATCGCCCATCTGCGGCGCAATACGATCCACACGCCGGTGGGCGAGGTCTGGCAAGTCGCCCAGCTCGACGCCGCCTATGGCTCATCCTGGATTCTCGAACACTATATCAAAGCGCCCGCCGACTATGCCGTGATGGACTATGTCTATCGCGACGCCATCTGCCACGACAATCTAGCCGCCATCCATCAGGCGCAAGAGATGCTGGGCGGTGATGGGCTGGTGATCGTGAGGGTGGCCAAGGGGCCGATCCAGGAGATGCTCTATCAGATGATGGGCATGGAGCGTTTCGCCATCGACCTGTATGAGCGCCGCGACTTGGTAGATGGATTATATGCGACGATGGTGGAGCGCTACGACGAGCTCTATGCGCTGGCCGCCGAGACGCCGGCGGAGATCCTCCAATCGGCGGACAATATCACCAGCGATGTGGTGGGCGTGGAGCGATTTCGCCGCTACTGCATGCCCTGCTATGAGCGGCACATGGCGAGCATCCGCGACACGGGCAAGCGCCTGGCGGTGCACATGGACGGGCGGTTGCGCTCGCTGCGCGAGCCCATCGCCGAGGCCGCCCTGGATATCGTCGAGGCGTTCACGCCTACGCCGGTGGGTGACGTGTCGGTGGCCGAGGCGCGGTCGTGGTGGCCGCAAAAGGCGCTATGGCTCAACTTTCCCAGCTCCACACACGTGGCGCCTGATGACGAGATCAAGGCGCAGACCCGCCTGCTCATCGAACAGGCGGAAACCAAGCGCGGCTTCGCCATCGGCGTAACGGAGGATGTGCCGTTGGCTCATGTGCATCGCAGTCTCGGCGCCATCGCAAGCGCCATCGATGCCATGGGGTAGCGCTGTCCGATGCAAACTGCAGAGCCCGGCCAGCACGTGGAACCCGAGAGGTTGTTTGTGCGTACAGTGAGCAGAGGTATGAGAGCAGGGAAGGGAGGATAGATGTGACCAGGTTCTTTCGCATATTGGTGTTCCTATTGCTTGTAGGTGCGATGCTACTTCAGGTAGGTTGCTGCTGCTTTTGTGTTACACCAGTACGGCGCAATCCGATTATAAATCGGCTGCCCAACCTGGGTAGCCTTGCCGGTGACCGCTTCGTCAGCCGAACCACCGCCAGTTTCGCCGATCTTGATGATACGCGGGTCCTCGAACTCGAAGTCAGGCCCGATAGGACACACATCGATATCCAGGCCAGAATGCAGGTCAATGAGGGCTCGGTACGCTGGAGGCTTATCGATCCTCAGGGAAGGTTGCGCTGGCAGGGCGCCTCAGTCCAAAGACGCACCATTCGCGATCAACAGCGTTTCGAAGCTATCCCCGGCACGTGGCAGCTAGAGATCGAGTTTAGCGACGCCAGCGGCGAGTACGAGATCGAGTGGCGAGCGCGATAGCAGATACGGCGCCATGTATGCTCGCGATGCTCACAACGACAGGGCTTGCGGCCCTGAATTCAGCCCCGCAAGCCCTGTTAGCGATCTCGGCCACTAGGCAGGGAATAACGCCTAGTAGATGACCTTGTTTAGGGGGTATTCGATGATCCCCGAGGCGCCCGCCTTCTTGAGCCTGGGGATGATATCGCGTACCACCGCCTCATCGGTGATGACCTCCACCGCTACCCAGTCGGGATCGGACTGGGCCGAGATCGTCGGTGTGTGCAGCGAGGGAAGCTGTTCGATGACGCTCTCCAAATTCTTCTTGGGCACATTCATCTTGAGGCCCACCTTGGCCTCGGCCTCTAACGCCCCTCTGAGCAGAATCGCCAGTTGCTCGATCTTTTCGCGCTTCCAGGGGTCGGCCCAGGCATCGTGGTTGGCGATGAGCTTGGTTGTGGATTCGACAACGGTGTCGATGATGCGCAGGCGGTTGGCGCGCAGCGTCGAGCCCGTCTCGGTGCCCTCGACGATGGCGTCCACCAGCAGCGGTGCCTTGATCTCGGTGGCGCCCCAGGAGTACTCGACCTCAGCCTCTACGCCGTGGCGTTCGAGATAGCGCCGCGTCGCCTGCACCAACTCGGTGGCGACGCGCTTGCCGGCAAGGTCATGGACGGAGTGAATATCCGAGTCCTCAGGAACGGCTATCACCCAACGATAGGCGCTGGTCGTCGCCTTGCTATAGACCAGATCCTGCACCTCGACCACCTCGGCCTCATTCTCGGCGATCCAGTCGGCGCCGGTCAAACCGCAGTCCATGATGCCTCGCTCGACATAGCGCGCCATCTCTTGAGCGCGAAACATCAAGCACTCGATCTCGGGATCGTTGATCGTCGGCTGATAGGAGCGGCTGCTGACAATGATGTTATAGCCGGCCTTGTCGAACAGATGAATGGTCGAGTCTTGCAGGCTTCCCTTGGGGATACCGAGAACTAGCTTGTGAACCATGGGGCGCAATATCCTTTCGTGGTGATACAGATAAAAAGGTCTATACGAACTCGAGCTGACCGTCGACGATACGACGATAGTAGCAACTGCTGCGCGCGCGGCCGTCGGTTCCCTGAGTATGGCAGGCGCCCTCGCCGATGGGGCGCACGCGGTAGAGGAGCGAGTTCTGCTCGCAATTTACCCGCACCTCGACCAACTCTAGCGTATCGCCCGACGTAGCCCCCTTGACCCAGAGCTGGTTCCTCGACGTGCTCCAGAAGGTGGCTACGCCCTCGCGCAGGGCGTGCTCCAAGGCCTGGCGATTGGCATAGGCCAGGATCAGCACCTCACCCGAGTCGGCGTCCTGCACCACCACCGGCACCACCGGCTGGCCCGTTTGGGCGATCTTGTCTAGTTTGTCGAAATCGAGGCACAGTTCACGTCCCTCTTCGAGCTGCTTGGCATCTATCTCGGCCATGGGTACGCTCCTTGTCAGCGGCTGCTCTTTGTGTTCGGCGCCATACACGCAATCTGGCATCAGACGAACCATGTTCGCCTATTGTAGCGTTCTCTATACATAGAGGCAATTCGTCACCTCCTCTCGAAAAATCCACATTACCGCCGCACCACCACAGCTTAGCACCGCGAATGATGGCGTCGGCAAGGCCAGATGTCCGCTCAGGTCAGATCACGCAGCCCCACCATCGGCCCAAAGGGCGCCAGGCTGACGGTGGGATAGGGATTGCAGTTGATGTCGCCCTCCTCATAGCCTTTGCGCCACATGCGCGCGCACATTGCCGCGACCACATCGCGGTAGCGCGGATCCTCGGCCAGATTGCGCAGGCAGTGGGGATCCTCGCCGAGATGGTAGAGCTCGTCGAAATCAAAGCCATTATAGACGTACTTCCACTCGTGCGTCTGGACGACACGCTGACTGTAGTAAAGCTCGACGCCGTTGAACTGACTGAATACGGCATCGGGCCAGTCTGCGGGTGTTTCGCCCCGGAAAAAGGGTGCCAGGCTGCGGCCACTGACATCGGGGAGCTCGGCGCCGGCCAGCTCGGCAAAGGTGGGCGCAAAATCGGCGAGGGTGACAAACTCGTCGATCTCGCGGCCGGGGTCGGCGATGCCGGCGGGCCACCGCATAATGTTGGGCACGCGATAGCACTCGTCGAACGCAGCCACGCCCTTCATGAACAGCCCGTGAGCGCCGGCATAGTCGCCGTGATCCGAGGTAAAGAGCAGCAAGGTATCCTCAGCCTGGCCCGTCTCCTCCAGCGCGTCCATGACCATGCCCAGCAGGTCGTCCTGCATGGTGCAGAATCCCCAGTAGTGGGCGATGGCCTCACGATACTCGTCGGCGCTCATCTGCCCCCAGAAGCGACGCTGCCGCTGATAGACCCGTGGCTTGTCCGCCAGGTTGTCATAGTAGCTGGCGGGCAACTCCACGTCAGCGGGGTCGTACATCATCGCATAGTGTTCCGGCAGGATGTAGGGATCGTGGGGACCAACGGGGCCGATATAGAGGCACCAGGGATCGTCTCCCTGAGCGAGATCGCGTAACGCCTGCAAGCCTGTCTGCACCGTCTTGAGATCGCCGGGCAAAAAGGGATCACTTTCGGGTTCGGGGGCGCGGGTGCCATAGAGCTGGTAGCGCCCCCAGCCGGGGCGCAGCAGTTCGCCGCGCCCCCGAGAGCGATGCTCATCTTCCCCCTCTTGGACCAGCTCGCGAAAGCGCTCCCAGCGCAGGCCGTGCATCTCGCCCTGGATGCCCGTGGCGTGATACTGGGTCCAGCCGCGATCTTTGGGCTCCTCGTCGGCACACACGTGCCACTTGCCCGAGAAGGCCAGGCGATAATCGGCGTCGCGCAACGCCTCGCTAA
>SKLG01000367.1 GCA_007123335.1 Anaerolineae bacterium
CCCTCCATGATGGCGCGGATCATGTCGCCACGGGTGCTGCTCAACGTCAACCCGAAAAAGACGCCGCGGGCGTTGGGATCCCAGATGGGCGCGCGCTCGCCCATCATATGCGGCAGAAAAGTGACGCCGTTGGCCCCCGGCGGCGACTGTTCGGCCTCGCGGGTCATGGCGTCGTACCCGGCGCCCTCGCTCTCCACCTCCGGATAGAGCTGATCGCGGAACCAGCGGAACGCCGCCCCTGATGTGCTGACGGCGCCGATGAGCACCCACACCTCGGGCACGACGTGCCAGCGCGCCAGCAACTGCGGGCTGAACAGGGGCCGAGGCAGGCACACGGCGATCATCTCCGAGGTGCCGCTCACGTCAAAGGCATCGCCGGGGCGGATGGCGCCGACGCCCACCGAGGACATGGCGCCGTCGATGCCGCCTAATGCCACCGGGAGACCGGCGGGCAGCCCCAGCTCAGCGGCCACATCGCGGAGCAGGCCGGCATGGCTCTGCGGAGCCGCTACCGGCGGAAGGCGCGCCAGATCAAAGCGCAGGCGCGCGGCAATGTCAGAGCTCCAATCGATGGCGCGATAGTCGAACAGCCCCACAAAACTCGCCGTGGTCCAATCCACGCGCGTCTCGCCGGTGAGCCAGCGAAAGAGAAAGGAGCCGGTGGGCAGGAAACGATCGGCCACGGCATAGATCTGCGGCTCGTGGTCGCGCAGCCAAAAGATGGAGGTGAGGCTGGTGTTGCCAGAGGTCACCCGGTTGGCCGAAGTCTGCTGGATATCGGGGACGCGATCGAGGATCCAGGCAGTTTGGCGGCCGGAGCGGGCGTCAAAGTAGGCGATGGCCTTGCGCAGTGGATGCCCATGACGATCGACAGGGACGACGGTGCCGATCATATTGCTCAACCCAAGGGCAGCCACATCGTTGCCGCGGACATCTGCTTCGTGCAAAACATGCGGCACGCCCTGGCGCACCGCATCTAGCCAACGCAACGGATCGATCTCGGCCCAGCCAGGTTGGGGCGACTCGACCGGTATCTGTTCTGTATAGAGCCCGTGGAGGCGGCCATCCAGATCAAAGAGCCCGACCTTGACCGCCGTACCCCCCACGTCGATGCCCAGTAAGTAGCGTCGCGCCACGATCATGCTCCTTTGCCGCCTCCCCCACAAGTCGATGGGTGGATTATAGACCGCTTGCAGGGCCGTCGTAAAGCGATTGGACAGCAAGTACAATTTGCCGCGCTTTATCAGAAGGGCTAGAATCGGCCCAGCCGATGATCGTCGAGCCTGACGCCCTTGAGGAAAGGAACAATACCATGGTTGACCTTGCCGCTACCCTGGAGCGCCACGTCGCCTTTTGGCGCCACGAGCCCGCCGATGCGCCGCTGGTACGCATGATGCCACAGCGCAGCCGTCGCCGTTTTGAGAACATGGACGTCACGCCGGATCTGTTGGATGTCGATGAGCTCACCCCCGAGGTAGGAACCCGCAACTTGCACAAGGAATTGTTGCAGGACGATTTGCTACGCGGGTTGTGCGCCTTTTCGCGGATCCCCTGGATGGAGGCGATCGTCGGCTGTGAGATCCACGCCGGCACCGATGAGGCCATGTGGCCGCGCCCGGCCCTCGGCACCAGCTTTGAGGGCAAAGAGGCCATCGTCCCCACCGACGATAACCCCTGGCTCACCAAGCTGCTGGCCCTGACCCAGGCGTTGGTGGAGGCTAACGATGGCTCCTACGTCGTGACCCACACCCTTCAGCGTGGCCCCATCGACATGCTATCGGCATTGCTCGGCGATGAGCGCATGGGCCTGGCATTCTATGATGCGCCTGACACCGTGCAGGATATCCTGGCGCGCACCAGCCAGGCGCTGATCAAGGTGGCCCGCGATCAGTATGCTCTGATTCCCAAACTGGAAGGGGGCTGGGTTTGCTGGGCGTATGGGCTGTGGGCGCCAGGCTCGGTGATCCGCTTCCAGTCCGATTCCTCAAGCCAGCTCTCGCCGCGCATGTATCGGGAGCACATCTTGCCCCACGATCGCACTATTATGCAGGCCTTTGACCATTCTATCCTCGACCTGCATTCGGCGGGGACGCTGCACATCCACCCGGTATTGTTGGAGGCGGAGGAGCTGAACGCCATCTCGGTGACCATGGATCGCTACGCCAACGCGCCGACGGTGGAGGAACTGCTGCCCACCTTTGCCGCGATCCTGGAGGCCAAGAGCCTGCTGGTAACCGGTGAGATGACCCACGACGAGGTCGATCTGCTGCGGCGCTCGTTGCCGGCTCGCGGCCTGGCCATCAACGCCCACGTCACCGACAAGCTGCTGTGGCAACGCGAGGTATGAGTCGAGCATCGACGACCCTACCTCCCATAGGGCGCACGGGGCCTCGACGTCACACCAAGGGAGCAGGTTGATGCGCCTGACGTTCCTGGGAACGGGCACCTCCCATGGGGTGCCCACTATCGACTGTATGGTCGATGGCTACGCCCATTGTCCGCATGGGGTGTGCCTCAAGGCGCAGAGCGATCCGACGTATCGCCGCTCCCGTACCTCCCTGTGGGTACACAGCGAAGCGGTAGATCTGCTCATCGATACCTCGCAAGACTTTTATCAGCAGGTGTTGGCCCATCAGGTACGCCGAATCGACGCCGTACTCTACACCCACGGCCACGCCGACCACATTTATGGACTGCCCGATATCCGCTCCTTTTGCCGCGTGCAGGCCGACGCCATCGACATCTATGGCTCCGTGGAGACGATGGCAACCCTGCAACAGGCTTTTGGCTATGTGTTTCACCCGCCGGCGCAGGTGGGCGGCGGCATCCCACAGTTGCGCTGCCACGCCATCGATGGCCCCATGGTGTTGGGCGACCTGCGCATCGAACCGATTCCGGTGGTTCACGGCCCGCTGAGCGGTTGTTACGGGTATCGCCTCAACGACGTGGCCTATCTCCCCGACGTGCACGAGATCCCGCCCGACTCGCTGGCACATCTGCGCGACCTCGATCTCTTGATCCTGAACTGCCTGCGCATACGCCCCCACTCCACCCATCTATCGCTGGAAGAGAGTCTGGGCTATGTGCGCGCCCTCGCACCGCGCCGCTGTCTGCTCACCCATATGGCCCATGATATCGACCATGTGCGCGACTCTTCTCTGCTGCCAGAGGGCGTGGCCTTTGCTCACGATGGCCTGGAGATCGAGATTTGACCGCGAGGTCAGAGCGTGGCCAGGTCAACGCTTCAGCCCCGCCCGTGGCGCTGGTCCGCTGGCTATACGTCCTGGTATACGCCAGCTATGGCACGACGTCTGTCTATCGCTCACTCTACTACCGGCGCGTGGGCCTGGACGGCGCCGAGATCGGCCTGCTCATCGCCATCCAGCCGCTGGTGCAGGTGTTCGCCGGACCGTTATGGAGCCTCGTGGCCGACTGGTTGCGCCTGCGCTCTCGGCTGCTGACCCTGGTCACGGCGCTGAGCTGCCTGCCCATGTTGGGCATGATCTGGTGGAACAGCTTTCCGGGCTTGTTGGTGCTGAACGCCCTCTATGCCCTCTTTCTCGGCCCGATCCAGCCGCTGACCGACAGCATCGCCCTCAGCGCGTTGCAGAGCGATCGGCATAAATACAGCAGCATTCGCGCCTTTGGATCGCTGGGGTATGCGCCGGTGATGTGGGCCGTCGGCTACCTCATCGAGGGGTGGGACATCCGGATCATCTTTGTCGGCTATGCGCTGCTGATGGGATCGGCGGCGCTGCTCTCGACGCGGGTGCGCGTCGATCAGACAGCGTTGCGCTCCAGCGTGGCGCGAGGGCTGAGCACCCTTGTGCGTCAGCGCCTGTGGTTGATGTTCATGTTGGCTCTATTCGTAGCCATGGCCGCCCAGTCAGTGACGTTTGGCTACACCGGCCTTTATCTCGACACGCTGGGAGCCGGCGAGAGCGTCATCGGGCTGTCGGGCGCTCTGGGCTCCATCACGCAGACGATAATCATGCTGGCGCTGCTGCCTCTCATGCTGCGGTGTTGGGGCAGCCAACGTCTGCTATTGTTCTCCCTGAGCATGTACGCCCTTAGGTTTGCTCTGCTCGCGCTCTTTCCAATACCCTGGATCGTGGTCATCGGCGAAATGTTATTGGGATTCACCTTTGGAGGCGCGTTAGTAGCGGCTGTGGATTTTGCCGATCGTCACGCGCCCCCGGGGATGGCGGCCACCTCTCAGGCGCTGGCCACGAGCTTTATTTCTGGCTTGGGGCGCTCCGCCGGAGGGCTGCTGGCCGGAGGGCTCTATGACACTGTGGGGCCGCAGAATACGTTTGGTCTCTTTGGCGCCATTTCGGCAGCGGCGCTGGCGGTGTTCGGCGGATTGTGGCGAAAGGACTTGGCACCGGACGGTGACACACGGTAACGCCGTTTTCTACAAAAGAGCCGTCAGGACAGGTATCCTGACGGCTCGCAAAAAGGCCACACACGTATCCTCTAGGGTTGAGGACGCGTTACTCTTGTGCCTCGCGTTCTACCTCATACTGGTTCCAACTGGCCCGCTGCTCAAAGGGCTTTTTCTCGCGACGCGGGCCGGCCTCAGCCGGATAGCCCACTGGGATCACCAGCAAGACCATACGATCCGAGGGAACACTCAGAATCTCACAGATCTTGGCCTGGGCATCTCCAGGCACAAAGGGGCCATCGACCCAACCACAGCAGTACCCGAGCGCTGTGGCAGCCAGGAGCATCTGGACAGTTGACGCCGACAGATCGGCGATGAGACACTCGGTGGCAATATCCAGCACCTCTCGCGCGCGAGGGCGGGTCAACACGGCGATGAACGCCGGGGCAGTGTTGAGCGGCACATTATCCGAGATCTTGCGCAGTTCCTCAATCACGCTCTCGTCGTTGATGATAATGAACTCGGGCGATTGGCTGTTTCCCGCCGACGGCGCAGCCATGCCGGCCTCGACGATCTTGATGAGATCCTCTTCCGCCACCTTTTTCTCGGAATCAAAGGCCGTCTTGTGACTGTATCGCTTGGCGACAACTTGGAAGAACTCCATTGCATCTCCCTCCGTCTTGACTAGACACCGGCACATACCCGGCAGAACACGGCCTGGCACTCTACCGTACTCTGGAATGCCAGTGTAGCAGACGCTTGAAGCCTTGGCAAGTCGGATACCACCCAACATGCTGACCGCCGCGAAACCGTGAGGTAGATTTGGCCCACACATGCTTCTGTATATACTTTGGCTGTCTCGGCTAGATCGTCTATGTAACCTGCTCATCATTCATTGGAGCATACAAGAATGCGCTCTTTTCGCTCACTGGTGATCCTCTTCTTGATACCGTATTTGCTGCTGACCCTATCCTCAGCAGCCCTGGCCGACTGCCCAGGCAACCGACTCGCCAACCCCAGCTTTGAGGACGGCAAGTACAGGGGCGAAGAGGTGGGCACCAGTCTCTCCTCCTGGATCTCGGTGCACTGGCTGCCCTGGGCGGTACTGGGCGATGAGCAGATCAATCGCGAGATCGAGTTCTTTGTGGTGGATAGCCAGGTTCTGGAGGAAGGGACCTACCGCGTCCACCATGGACGCTATGCGCAAAAGTTCTTTAGCGGCTATTCCACCCACCATGCCGGCTTTTATCAGCGCGTTCCCGTCACGCCCGGTTCGCTTGTGACCTTTAGCATCTGGGTACAGATCGCCACCGGGCAGGAGGAACTGCGATCGTGGGGGCTGCCCATCTCGGATCTCAGTGCCCCCGGCAACTATCGAGTTTGGGCCGGCATCGACCCCTATGGAGAGACGCCACCCGGTTTTGGCGCGCCGCCCTCACCCAACACGGTCTGGTCCAACCCGGTGATCGATCGCGAGACGCGCATGGTGGACAGCCAGGGACGCGAGTATGATGGCTGGGTGCAGCTCGTCGTCTCGACAGTAGCACAGAGCAATCATGTGACCGTCTATAGCAGAGGTCAGCCCGAATTTCCGGTAAAGAACAACAGTTCCTTCTGGGATAGCGCCTGTCTGACCGTATCGGCGCCCCCCGCTCCCACGCCTGCGCCGACCAACACACCGACGAACACGCCCGAGGCCACGAATACGCCAGTGGCATCCCCGACTCTAACCGCTACCGCAACGTTGGAGCCTTCACCGACGCCGGAGCCGACGAATACGCCGACGATGACGGCAACCATGCCGCCAACGATGACGCCTGAGCCTACCGCCACAGCTACGGCGACGACGCCTCCCAGCGCGACGCCGACGCCGGTGCCGCCCACAGCAACATCCGTACCACCGACAGCTACAGCCACCGCCTCTGTGCCGACAGCCACGGCGACCCTCCCTGTGGCCTCTGAGGCGCCTCTAGCCGGCGGCAACAACTGGCTGCTCTATCTAGCTCTGGGTATTGGCGGCGTGGCTTTGGGCGCCCTCGTTGGCTCTCGATTGCTGGGGAGGCGATAGCCACATAGCAGCCCAAGGCGCATGAGGGATGCGCCTTGGTATCCCGTTCATCAAGGGCATGGAGCAGGCTCTCCGGATCAGATAGACGCGGCTACGCTGCTCCTTGCCCGTTGATACCGCCTATCACCTTGAACTCGGCTCCTCAAAGGCCACCTTGAGCACGTCCCCTTCAACCTGCGCCCATGCCGGGTTCAGGCCCGCCAGATATTGTGGTAGCACAAGCGAGCGGCGCAGGGTGCCGATGCGCACATATAGTTCGTCGCCCTGCTTGCTCAGCTCCACGTTTCCCCCCTCGACACCGGTGATGCGCAAGGTGAGCACATAACGATGGTCCTCGACCAGGAAACGCAACGGCTGCTCTTGGGAGAGGGGAACAGTGGGGTCGCTGTCACCGTACAGCTCTCTGGCCAGAGATTGCAGCGCCTCGACGCCCACCACCTCACGCCGCCGGAGCGGCACCTCAAACACGGGCAACGGCGCAAAGATGTGGCGGATTTCCTCCAGGTGCGCCGCCTGATCGGCTTTCCACTCGCTGAAAAAGGGGTCCTGCACTTGCTCCGGGAGCACTCGGTTGGCATAAAGAGCATCGACGGAGAGCCCGAACAGGTTCATATAGGTATAGGCCCGCTGGGTCTCGCGCAGCGACATATGGTCGGGGTTGAGCACCAGCCGCACCGAGGTGAGGGCGGGGTCGATGAGGATCTCGCGTAGCTCGCTTACCTGCTCAAAGAGGCGCTTGATACGCTCCTCCACCAGTGCCTCGCCGATGGGGCTCTTGAGCACCGAACGCAACGAGGGCAACACGAGCCGCGCCACACCGCGGGAAAGATTCAGCATGTTGTGGGCATAGCGCTGTCCGAGGTCTGGCGCGCTGAGCAAGCGCATGGCGGCGCCCGTCGGCGCGCTGTCGATGATGAGCACATCGAACCGGCCCTCGTCGACATAGCGCTTGATGCGCACCAGCCCGACAATCTCGTCGAGGCCGGGCAGCACAGCCAGCTCTCCGGCCACAGTAGGGCTCAGCCCCTGATCGCGGAGAGCGTCGGCGATCTTGCGCTTGATGTCTCCCCAGTAGCGCTCCAGCTCGGCGCCGGTATCCAACTCGGCGGCATACAGCCCGTGGTCGCCAATCTGGCGAGGTTCGTTGTCCAGCGGCGTATCCAGGGCGTCGGCCAGGCTGTGAGCCACATCGGTGCTGATCACCAAGGTTTGCTTACCCAGGGAGGCGCTACGCAAGGCAGTGGCCGCCGACAACGTCGTCTTGCCCACGCCTCCCTTGCCGGTATAGAGAAGGGTGCGCACGGGCTAGGCAACACCCAGTTGACGGTCGATCGCCTTGAGAATCGTCGTGCGCCTGGCGCGGGCCATCTCGTACTCGCGCAGCACGCGCAGTTGATCCTCGGACAGCTCGGGTAGATGGGCCAGAATCTCCTCAGGGCTGCGCTCGTCGTAACGGTCGATGGGCAGGACGGGCACTTGCACGCGAATGCCCTCCCCCGTCGAGGGGGTGCCTGGCTTGCGCACCAGATTGAGCAGCATACCGGTAAGCGGGCCGGGATGCTCTGCCGCCTCGGCGCCGGCCTGGTTGGCAGCGCGCACAGCGTTACTCAAGCCTCGCCCGGCGAGTACCATGGCACCCAGTCCGGTGAGCAGGATCTCTTCAGCCATCCGACGCGCCGGCTCCAGGTCCACCTTGGGCATGTCCAGATCCTCCCAGGTGGGCAGCCGGATCTCGGCTTCGACCACGCGCTTGCACTCGGATGATGAAGGACTATTGGCGGTAGCCTCGTGACAATCCATCGTAATCTCCTTGTAGGCTCTAAAAGAGAGCTTGTATACTCTGCTACTCACTACGCAGAATATGATGTTGGGTTTCAAGAGCTCTTGTTACACGGACGATCAGTATGCAGCAACGAGCGTCAATGGACGATCTGAGCCAGCGCGCCCTATATGCTCAAGTTGACGTCCACTCCAGGGGATGCTAGAAAAGGCGTTGGCACACATCACGCGGCATGGGCGCTGACCGCACCGATCCGACAAGGAGACAAGAACACCATGGAACGACCACGGGCTCTGCTTCTCGCTGGCGACCGTTCGCACGATCCGGCCATTGCCTTCGCCGGCGTCGGCGATCTATTGGAGGCCGAGGGCATCGAGGTGGAACGCACGACGGACTATGCCTCGCTCGATGCCCATGCTCTGACGGGCAAGAATCTGCTGATCATCTCTCGAGATGGTATGGAGTGGCCTGAAGGCCAACGCGTCGTGTGGATGCAGCCCCACCAGGAGCAGGCCATCGAGGCGTTCGTGCTCGCCGGCGGCGCCTTTCTGGCGCTGCACAATGCCGGTTGGGCCTATCCCTACGAGGACGGCTATCGCCGGACACTAGGCGGCTACTATATCGGCCATCCGCCGGTGGCGCGTTTTCGCGTCGAGGTGATTAGCAGCGATCATCCGGTGACCGCCGGCGTCGAATCGTACGAGATTGTCGATGAGCAACACTGGCTACACTGGGATTTTGATCGTGTGACGCCGCTGCTGATCAGCAAAGGGATGGGCGAGGATGGCCGCCAGTCGGTATCTGGTTGGGCATATACTTATGGCCAAGGTCGCGTGGTCTATCTGCCCCACGGCCATACCCTTGAAGCACAGCGGCATCCCATGAACCAGCGTCTGCTGCGCAACGCGGCTCGGTGGCTGTTGAGCACGGAAGGGTAGCCAGAGCTATCTGTATTCGATCGCGCCGCCAAACACGACGCTGGCTCCGGGAGACCATCCCCAGAGCCAGCGTATGTGGAGGTGACGTGGCGCTTTTTGGAGCGGAAGACGAGATTCGAACTCGCGACCCTCTCCTTGGCAAGGAGATGCTCTACCACTGAGCCACTTCCGCCCGGTTTTGTCTGTAACGGGCGCCCAGAAGCTCAGGCTGCCCAAATGGGGAAGGAGAGATTTGAACTCTCACGGATTGCTCCACGTGATCCTAAGTCACGCTCGTCTGCCAGTTCCGACACTTCCCCACGGAATCGAGCGATACGAGATCACGAC
>SKLG01000429.1 GCA_007123335.1 Anaerolineae bacterium
CCCACCCTCAATGACCTCGACCTCGATGTCGGTGTAGACCTGCCGAATGCGCTCCGCCAAGGCCTCTGCCGCGGCCTCAGCGGTGTCCTCACCATAGTACACGGTGACGATCTCGTAATCGTCGATATCAAGACTTTCCAGCAAGCTCAAGGCCACCCCGTCCATCTCTGCGCCCACGGTGGCCAGCGTGCCATCCAACAGGCCGATAACCTGCCCTTCGGCCACCGACAACCCGTTCACCTGCACCGAGCGCACGGCGCGGGTGATCTCGGCGGTCTTGACGGTCTGGCTGGCATCGCTCATCACCTTGATGTTGGTCTCCAGATCGCTCTGATAGTTAAAGGCGAGCAGAGCCGCGACGCCTTGAGGCATGGTCTTGGTGGGCACCACAGCCACCTTGCGAGACGCCATCTCTGCCGTCTGTTGTGCCGCCAATACAATGTTGGCGTTATTGGGCAGGATGATGACCTGCTCACAAGAGATGCTCTCGACAGCCTGTAGCAGATCATGGGTGCTGGGATTCATCGTCTGACCGCCGGGCACGACGGCATCGGCGCCCAGGCTCTCGAACACGCTGCGCATTCCTTCGCCTGAGGCGACGGCGATAACGCCGATCTCGCACAACCCGCGCGCAGCCGCCGATGTGGGCGGCGGCGCCAGAGATGCCGGCGCCGGGGTCGGCATCGTAGGCTGTGCAGTCTGCCGCTCGGCATCCTGCTGCCGCCCGGCCTTGAACGCCTCATACTGCAACTGCATGTTCTCGACCACGATATCGGTAAGCTGGCCGTGATTCGCGCCATAGTCAAGGATACGCCCCGGCCAATCGGAGTGAATGTGCACCTTGACGGCATCGCTGTCGCCCACCACCAGCACCGAATCCCCCATGGTCGAGATCTCTTGGCGCAACGCTTCTACATCCAGATCGGGATGGAGGATGATAAATTGAGTGTCGTAATTATACTCCTCGCCCTCGGGTGCATGGGCGTGGCGAATCGTCTCGGACTCGACCACAGGCTCTGCGATCGGCTGGCCATGGAGGTAGCGCCATACCCCCTCAAGCAAGAGATGGAGCCCTTTGCCACCGGCATCTACCACCCCAGCCTCGGCCAGCACCGGAAGGAGCGAGGGAGTGCGTTGTAGCGAGGCCTCGGCCTCTTTGAGGGCCGCCTCCAACACCTGCAGTAGGTTGCCCCCCCCAAAAGCCGCAACCTCCGCCGCATCGGCGGCTTCGCGGATAACGGTGAGCATCGTGCCCTCTACCGGCTTGATCACCCCCTTGTACGCCGTGTCGGAACCGGCGCGCAGCGCTTGCGCCAGCACGATGGCGTCAAAGGTCTCCAAATCATCCATCGCGCGGGCAAAGCCCCGCAAGATCTGGGAGAGAATGACCCCCGAATTGCCCCGCGCACCCATAAGCGCCCCGCGTGAGATGAGCCGGGCCAGCTCAGAGACCGAGTTGTCGCTATTTTCCTCTGCCTCTTGCAGCGCGGCGCGCATCGTCAGCGACATGTTGGTGCCGGTGTCGCCATCGGGCACCGGAAACACATTCAACGCATTGACCTCTGCCACGTGGGCGTTCAGCCAGGCGTCCGCTGCCCGTAACACACGGAGCAGCACCCTAGCATCGACATCGCACATGGCGATAGAGGCGCCGGGCTTATTCCCGTCGGCCGTCGTAGGCTCGTCTTGGTGCGGCTCAGTGGTAGTCATCGAATCTTGATGTGTTGTGTCTCGCGAACCAGGTTCACCGGCCAATGGACTACTCCTGTATCCTGCTCCCTGTTCTTCCCATCATGGATTACGCTAGTCCTGATCGCTCACGCGCAATCCCTGAACGTGGACATTTACCTCGGCCACCGACATGCCCAGCGCCTGTTCGACGGCGAACTTGACCGTCTCCATCACATTGTGCGCAACCTCAGAGATGCGCGTACCATACTCGATGACGATATAGAGATCGACAATGATCTGCCCATCCACCACATCCACATCGACCCCACGGTGCGAATTCTCGACCTGCAAAATCTCGGCCAAGCCGTCGCGCACCGTCGCCGGAGCCATACCCACCACGCCATAGCAGCTCAGCACCGCATCGCTGGCGATGGAAGAGATGGCCCGCGGCGATACATGAATTTTGCCGAGAGGCGAATTATTGGTCATCTGCGCCCTCCCCAAAAGAGGTTCCGTACCGAACTATTGCGCCCACGCCCAGCAGGCGGAGCATGGAATCAGCCATGTGCAAGAGCTTATCGAGTCATAAAAGACCGCTCTGTACGCCCAACCGCTCGAGGTATGATACTACTAACCCCGTTGATGGGCTCAAGTTTTGCAGACTCGACCCATCCATGGTATCATACTTGATGGGTGTTCGGCAAATAGCCACTTTTGGTTCGCGATCACCGGAATGTACTGGCCGAATACACTATTTCAGACAAGAAGCGCCCTCGCCGGCGCATCCCTAGCAAATGAGGTAATACGATCATGGCCAAATGCCAAGTGTGCGGCAAGGGTCCCCAATCTGGGCACAATGTAAGCCACTCCAAGGTGCGCACCAAGCGCCGTTGGCTGCCCAATATTCAGAGCGTGACCATCACCCTGGAGGATGGCCGCCGCAAGAAGGTGCGCATGTGCGTCTCGTGCCTGCGTACCCGCAGCAAGCTGTCGGCTCTTGACTAGCTTCCGGTAAAGGGCGCCGTCCAGAGGACGGCGCTTGCTCGTTTGTACCCGAGTTTTCGCGAATCGAGATTGTTTCTTCTTGAGAATTGTGCTATAATATAAGGTGTAATGTACATCAAGAAGGAGAATGTGTACCAGCATGTCGGATAGTCAACCTCCAGAACCTTCGAGTACCAGGGAGGGCAGTGATCGCCTGGGCGCTCTGAACGAGAGCCGGCGACAGTGTCCTCGAACCTCTTTTCGGACCCATCTCCTCTCTCCTCTATTCTCGTCCTTTTGCCACTGGCCGCGATACGTGTGAGTGGTCTCGCGCCGGGCGTTGCTTTGGGCAGCGTCGGCGGGCGCTAGACGTTCTCTCGGTTTGGGCGGTAAGCAAGGACAGGCACGCGCTGCAATCAGCGCCAAGGTGCCAAACATGCAACAAGAGGAAGAGAAAGAAATGCTCAAGTTCGTAAACGTCGCCGAGCTCGCCGAATACCGGCGCATCGCTCAGGTCGACGAAATCGGCCGCCGGGTCATCGCCAACAACGGCTTTGACGGCGTGCTGACGATGATGGGTGTGCTCATGGGCTCGTGGGTGGCCGGCGTCCGCGATCCGCGCATCGTGATCTCTACCGGATTAGCGACATGTATGGCCATGGGCATATCGGGCGCATGGGGCTCCTATGCGACAGAATCGGCAGAGCGCAAACACGCCATGCAGGATCTGGAGCACGCCATGCTGAGCGATATGACCAACTCCAAGCAGGCTCGTGCATCACGCTTTGCCACACTGGTTATCGCCGCCCTCGATGGGTTGTCCCCGCTTCTAGCCGGGATAATGGTGCTCCTACCATTTCTGCTCGGCGGTCTATGGAGTGACATCACCTATTCCTATCTCGCCAGCCTCTCCATGGCGCTGATAGCGCTCTTTGGGCTGGGCGCCTTTTTGGCCACGGTGGCGAGGGAGAACATCCTCCGCGCAGGGATGCGGATGATCCTGGCCGGCGCCATCTGTGTGGCTGTGACGCTGTTGGTGAGCTAGACATCGTGGTGGATTAGCGACGGGCATTGTACGATCAAGTCTGGAATCGCGTCATCCTTCTGGCAACCGGCATCGCCCTGGGTTGGAACCTGGTCAACTACTGGGCGGTGCCGTTGGCTGATGCCCCACAACAACGCACCCGCGTGATCGCCAGCGGTGTTGTCGCGTTAGTGATGATCCTCTGGCTGGGCGCCCAGGCGCTTGACGCGGCGGTGATGGCTATCCTCATCATCGGCTCGGTCGCTCTGGTGTCCTTTGCGGCCAACGCCAAGCAAAAGAATCGCGCCCCCGATGATGAGCTGTTTCCCACCTTGCAGCCACCGGCGGTGCGGCAGGAGCGCCCGGCTCTGCTGTTGATCGGCTATGGCGAACCGGCCCACTACTCCGGCCCTGAGCCCTGGGCCGCCTGGCTGGCCGAGGCCAGGGATCGCGGCGAACAGGCGCCCCACTGGTTCCTGCAACCCCGGGCCTATGCACGGGTGCGCTCGACGTATGCGCAGATGGACGCGGCCCCTCTGGTCCAGGCGCTAGAGAGCCTGCAGGAGGACCTCGCCCGCCAGCTTCAAGACCGTGACGGTTCGCCGAGCGCCATCGAGCCCCTGATCTGGACCACGCCCGGCGCCTTTATCCGGCGGTTGATCCACCTGGCCAACGAGGGCCATCGCTCGCTCCTCTTGCTGCCTCTCAATCCACGGGAGGCCGATCGTGCGGCGTTGCGCGACGCGGTGACGCGCTCGCGGGTGCGAGAGATCGGCGCGCAGGTCAAGATGCTCGAGCCACCCACCGACCGATGGCCCGATCCGGACCCCGACGATCGGATGCGCCGCATCCTCAAGGGTCAACCCGTTTCAACACCCCCTCCGCCGCCTTCCGAGACGGTGCGTCAGTTGACAGAGCGCATCATACAGGGTATGTCTATATCCTGACGTGTACGATCCGGGCAAGATCAGGAGGCAGAGCGATGAACGACGGCAACCGCTGCGACAGACCGGCCACCATCGTCATCTTTGGCGCCTCTGGCGACCTCACCCAGCGCAAGCTGGTGCCGGCGCTGCACAGCCTGGCCTGTGAGGAACGGCTTCACCCCGCCACGCGCATCATTGGCGTCGGACGCACCGAACTCGACGTTGAGGAACTGCGCGAACAGCTCTTTGAGGGCGTGCAGGAATATGCGCGGCTCCAACCCCACTTTTGTGAGCTTTGGGATACCTTTGCCCAGCGCATCAGCTATATCTCGGGCGACTATGACGACGAGGACACCTATCGGCGTATCGGCCAACAGCTTACGGAGGAGCAGCAGGGAAACGGCTCGGCGTCCGATGAGGAGCCTCCCTATCGCGTGTTCTACATGGCCCTGCCCCCCAAGGTGGTGCCCACCGTCGTAGAGCACCTGGGTAAGGCGAAACTCGACGGATCGCCGGAGCACAAACCGCGCATCGTGGTGGAAAAGCCCTTTGGCCACGATCGAGACAGCGCCGAGGAGCTGAACCGCCAGATCCACACCGTCTTTGACGAGAGCCAGGTCTATCGCATCGATCACTACCTGGGCAAAGACACGGTGCAGAACATTATGGCGTTTCGCTTTGCCAACTCGATCTTTGAGCCGCTGTGGACGCGTAACTATGTGGATCACGTGCAGATCACCATGGCGGAAAAGGTCGGCGTCGAGCATCGCGGCGAGTATTACGATCAGATGGGCGTGCTGCGCGACATGTTCCAGAACCACCTGTTGCAGCTCTTGACGCTGACGGCCATGGAGCCGCCCTCGGCGTTCTCGGCCAAGATGCTGCGCGACGAGAAGGTCAAGGTGTTGCAGGCCATTCGCCCCATCCACGAGGAGCACCGCGTCCTGGGCCAGTATGAGGGCTATCGCCAGGAGCCCGATGTCGACCGCGCCTCGAACACGCCCACCTATGCCGCGCTCAAGATCTATATCGACAACTGGCGCTGGCAAGGGGTGCCCTTTTACGTGCGCAGCGGCAAGATGTTGGCCGCCAAAACCACCGAGATCACCCTGCAATTCCGCGCGGTGCCCCATCTCCTCTTTCCCGAAAGCATGGAGCTGCTGCCCAATCGGCTATCTCTCTTTATCCAGCCCAATGAGGGGATGCTGCTCCGCTTTCAGACCAAGGTGCCGGGGGCGGGGATGCGCACCGAGCCGGTGGAGATGGCCTTTCGCTATGGCCAGCAGTATGGCGAGGATACGTTGCCCGATGCCTATGAGCGCCTGCTGCTCGACGCCATCCAGGGCGATGCCTCGCTCTTTGCGCGCAGCGACGAGATCGACATGGCCTGGGGGCTCATCGACCCCCTCGTAGAGTCCGTCGAACCCGAGCTCTATCGGCGCGGCAGCCAGGGCCCCCGCACGGCGCAGGATTTTATCCAAAGCGATGGCCGCCAATGGATGCCCATCGTCGCTCGCGGCCCGGAGGACTGGCCCGAGACCGAGTGACGCCGCCCCTTCGCCGCCGGGAGATCAGCGGGTCTCGGTGACCTTTTGCAGGCCGCGAGGCGCCTCTGGATCGATGCGCTTGGCCAGCGCCAGACGATAGGCCAGGAGCTGCCCGGGGATGATGGCCGCAATGGGCGAGAGCCACTCGGGCAATGGCAGGGGCAACGGCAGAGCGGTCTCGGCAAGGTCCAAAATCTCCTGACGGTCCGAGATCACCAGCAACTCGGCCTGCCGGTCGACAAGCTCGCAGGCCAGCGTCGCCATCTCGTCGAACACCTTGCCCGAGGGCGCAACCAGGACCACCGGGTAATCCTTGCCCACCACCGCGATAGGCCCATGCTGAAAGTCGGCGGAGGAGTAGGGATTGGCGCCGACATAGGTCAGCTCCTTGAGCTTGAGCGCCAGCTCGAACGCGGTGGCATAGTTGTAGCCGCGGGCGATGACGGCGCAGTCGGCCATGTAGCGATAGCGCTCGGCGGCGGGGGCCACCGTCGCGTCCAGGGCCAGCGCCTGGGCCACGGCCTCGGGGACGCGGAGCAGGGCGTCATATCCCGCGTCCGGCCCAACGTCGGCCTCGCCATCCAACGCCACCGAGAGCATGGCCACCGCCAGGAGCGTCGCCGTATAGGTCTTGGTGGCGGCCACGCTGCGCTCCTGCCCGGCATGGCAGAGGATGAGCCGCTCGGCCACCCCGGTCAGCCGCGATTCGCGTTGGTTGGTCAGCGCCACGGTCATCATCCCCTGCTCGCGGGCGTCGGCGACCACGGCGGCGATATCGGGCGACATCCCTGATTGCGAGATGGCCAGCACGAGGGTGTCATGCAAGCGCGGTGGCGAGGCGTATACCGTCACCATCGAGGGGGCGGCGAGGGCCACCGGCAGACGGTTGCGGATGCCCAACAAATACTTGGCATACACGCCGGCATTGTCCGAGCTGCCCCGCGCGACGATGAGCACCTGGCGGATGCGTCGCGAGATGATCTCGCGAGCGATCTCCTGGATGTTGTCCCATTCGGCCTGCAGCAGGTCGGTGAGCACGCTCGGCTGCTCGTTGATCTCGCGCAACAATGTCGTCATGATACCTCTCCTCCATCCACGATGGCGCACTAGCCCGGCGCCGGAAGCAAACGGGCCAGTCCGCAAGGGACTGGCCCGCAGGTTATACCACATGCCAGAACGCGTTCAGACCGCCTCCATATCCTCTGGCTCTGGCTCGGGCTCGGGCCACCACTCACCGCCCTCGCTGTTCATCACATACGCGTGCATGTCATTGGCGGCGATGCGCCCGGCGCCCATGGCGCTGATGACGGTGGCGGCTCCGGTGACGATATCGCCACCGGCCCAGACGCGCTCCATCTTGGTGCGGCCGGTGCTCTCGTCGGCGACGACGGTGCCCCAACGGGTGCGCTCTAGCGCCTCGGCGTCGGTAAAGACCAGCGGGTTGGGCCGCGTGCCCAGGGCCATCACCACCGTATCCACCGGCATGTCAAACTCGGAACCCTCGATGGGGATGGGGCGGCGGCGACCGCTGGCGTCGGGCTCGCCCAGCTCCATGCGAATGCAGCGCATGCCGGTCACCCAGCCCTGCTCATCACCGTAAATCTCGATGGGGTTGGTGAGGAAATCAAAGATGATCCCCTCCTCTTCGGCGTGATGCACCTCTTCGGCCCGCGCCGGCACCTCCTCGCGCGAACGGCGATAGACAATGTGCACCTCCTCAGCGCCCAGGCGCAGCGAGGAACGCGCCGCATCCATGGCCACATTGCCCGCGCCCACCACGGCCACCTTGTTGCCCACCTTTACCGGGGTGTCCCACCGGGGAAAGAGGTAGCCCTTCATCAGGTTGGTGCGGGTCAGCAACTCGTTGGAGGAATAGACGCCGTTATAGTTCTCGCCGGGGATATTCATCATCATCGGCAGGCCGGCGCCGGTGCCCAAAAAGACGGCGTCATACTCTTCCAGCAGCTCTTCGATGGTAAAGAGCTTGCCGACGACGATATCGGTGCGGACGCTGACGCCCAGCGCCTCGAGGTAGCTGATCTCGGCGCCCACCACATCCTTGGGCAGACGGAACTCGGGGATGCCGTACATGAGCACCCCGCCTGGGATGTGCAGCGCCTCCAGGATCTCGACGGTGTGGCCCTTTTTGGCCAGGTCGCCGGCGGCGGTCAACCCGGCCGGCCCCGAGCCGATGATGGCGATGCGCTTGCCCGTCGGTTCGTCGACCTCGGGAACGCGCATGCCCTGCTCGCGCTCCCAGTCGGCCACCCAGCGCTCCAGGCGACCGATGGCCACCGGCTCGCCGCGCCGCCCCAGCACGCACTCGATCTCACACTGGGTCTCTTGCGGGCAGACGCGCCCACAGATGGCCGGCAGGCTGTTGGTGTCCTTGAGCACCTCGGCGGCCTTCCACAGGTCGCCTTCGCGCACCGCGTCGATGAACTCGGGGATGCGCACACTCACCGGGCAACCGGCGATGCAGCGCGGCTTTTTGCATTGGATACAGCGACTGGCCTCGGCTACGGCCATCTCTTGGGTGTAGCCCAGGGCCACCTCATCAAAGTTGGCCCGGCGCTCGGCGGCGTCCTGGACCGGCATCTCTTGACGAGGAATCTCGTTCTTCTTTGGCATGATATGCGTTCTCCTACGCCTCGGTGCTCTCGGCGACAAGGTTTTGATAACGCTGCATCGCCACCTGCTCCAGATCCTGATAGATCCGCTGGCGGCTCAACAAGAGCTCCCAATCCACCTGATGGCCGTCAAACTCGGGGCCATCCACGCAGGCGAAACGCGTGCGCCCGCCCACGGCGACGCGACAGGCGCCGCACATGCCGGTGCCGTCCACCATGATCGAGTTCAGGCTGACGATGGTGTGGACACCATAGGGCTGGGTGGTGAGGCAGACAAACTTCATCATGATGGCCGGGCCGATGGCCCAGACGGCGGCGATCTCGCGCTCCTTCGAGTCGAGCAGCTCCTTGAGCGGCACGGTGACCAGCGCCTTGCGGGCATAGCTGCCGTCGTCGGTGCAGACGATCAGCTCGTCGGTGACGCCACGCATCTCTTCCTCCCAAAAGAGGAGGTCCTTGTTGCGCGCGCCGATGATGCCGATGACATGGTTGCCGGCCTTGCGCAATTCGCGGCAGATGGGATAGATCGGGGCGATGCCCAATCCACCGCCCACGACGACGACGGTGCCCAGCTTTTCGATCTCGGTGGGCGTGCCCAGCGGCCCGGTAAAGCTACACAAGCACTCACCGGCCTCCATGGTACCCAGGTGGGCCGAGGTCTTGCCAA
>SKLG01000415.1 GCA_007123335.1 Anaerolineae bacterium
AGAGACAGCAGGCGACACCACGACGGCCACCATCGAGTCTCTGGACCTTGATGAGGGCGACGAATTTCTTTATTTGTTTGATTATGGCGACGAGTGGCACTTTTATGTGCGCTGCGACGCCATCTATGATCAAGCCGATCCCGACCTGTTCTACCCACGGCTGGTCGCGGCCGAAGGAGCCGATCCTCCCCAGTATGTCGACTGGGATGAGGAAGAAGAGGAGGAAGAAGATTACGACGACGAATAATCGCTCGACATCTTTACGTTCTCTTGATGGGGCGCTGTGACTCTCTGTGCTAAACTGGAGCATATCATAGCATATTCCGTTGGAGAGATGGTCCATGGAGGGCAGCCCGCCCACGGGGCACGATCACACTCTGGAGGAGCTACTGACGCTGGGCGAGATCGGCCTGGAACAGGGATACTGGCAACAGGCCGCACGTTATTTTGAGCAGGCGTTGGTCATCGCTCCTGATGAGCCACGCGGCTTGTGGGGCAGGGCGCGAGCGGCTCGCGAGATCGAGGTCGTCAAGACCACCCTTGACAGACTGTTGCGGATCGAGCCGGATCACCCAGGCGGGCTGGCGATGCGTCGTCGTCTGGATAGCGAGGTCGTGCCGCATATAGATCCAAACCCCGCCATTGACTCGAACCCCCAATCTCTGGCTCACCGAGCAACGCCCACTACACCAGAGCATGATTCCATGCCGAGGACAAAGCGTCCCCAGCACACCTATGCCGTGCCCAACGCGATGCTGATACTAACCGCCATGATCCTCATCGTGACTTGGCTTGGCGGACGCATCCTCTGGAAGCAACATAGCGCCGACACTGATGCCACGGTCACAACGCCCATTGAGCCATTGAGCGTGCTGGAACCCGTGCCGACAGCGGCGCATATCACCAGTACCTTGCCCATCTCAACGCTGCAGCGCGCCCAGCTGGCCACAGTGCTCATTCTCACACCTGATGCTGGCGGCGAGCTGATCCGTGGCTCGGGTACCCTCGTGGCGCCGTGTGGGCTGGTTCTGACCAACCACCACGTGGTCGGCCAGGTGCGGCAGCCAGGCACCTCGCACGAACGTCCTCTGGCCTTTATCGGTTTGGGTCAGGATGTTCGTCGGGCGCCCAGCCTATGGTATCTGGCGGTCGGCGTGGCAACGGATACGCGACGCGACCTGGCGATCCTGCGCATCATTGCCAGAGCAGATACCGGTCGCGCCATAGACATCCAACGCTTTGAGACAGTGGCTATTGGTGACTCGTCTACGCTGGAATTAGGGCAGGGAATCATTGGCGTAGGATATCCCGCACTGGGCGGCGATACCTTGACCCTCACCCGAGGCTCGATGGCAGGGTTTGCCGATCGCGATGGGGTAGCATTCGGCAAGACTGATTCCGAGCTTTTGCCGGGAAGCAGCGGCGGGGCCGTGCTCGACGACGAGGGTAGTCTGATCGGGGTTATCACAGCCGCCCACGTGGATGAACGCACCCAAGGTCGACTCAGCTACTTTGTACTTATTGAGCAGGCTGCCGACTTGATGGAGCAAGCCCTCGCCGAGCCAGTGCCTCACGCCAATCTGCATTGGGCGGTGACGCGGTTTCGCGAGATCGCGCGCATCGAATGAGCCCTGGCATATCATGGTTATATGGAAACAGCCCGCCACATGGCGGGCTGTCTGGTCTCAAAATCCCAAGGTGTGGGCTAGGCGCCGACCTGCATGAGCTCGATCTGCAAGCCATCGGGCAGCTCGATCCAATTTCGGCCCTGGGGCAACTGCTTGACGCCCCAGTTTGCATAAGCCTCATCCAGCGCCGCATCCAGGTCCTCGCAGCGGATGCCCAGATGCACCATGCGCCCCTCGGGGCCCTCGAAATCCTTGGCCGATACCAGTTGCACGCCGCCCACCGTCCAAACCTGGATGGGATCGTCCTCCGGCCCCTGAGCACGAGCTACGGGCATACCCAACGCTTCTTTGAAGAAACGGATGTGCCAGTCAATGTCCTTGACGCGAATCGCCGTGTGCTCCAAAAAGGAGGTCTTGTCGTAGGCCATGTCTCGTCTCCTTGTGTCGTGAGCGGATACTACCAGTTTGTCCGCAAAGTCGCCATCGTTCGGGTCAAAAACGTATCGGCCCGAGCTCTTCTAGTGGCCAATAGCGCAGCCACGCTCGACCAATGATATCGTCAAACGGCACCACGCCAAACGAGCGCGAATCGTTGCTCGCTCGGCGGTTATCGCCCAATAGAAAGACATGTTCCTCGGGCACTGTCTCTAGTGCATAGCTGCCCCAGGTTTCCTGATCCAGATAAGGCTCTTCATAGGCATGGCCATTGATATAGACCTTGCCATCCCTGACCTCTACTCGATCGCCGGGAAGCCCGATCACCCGCTTGATCAACGGTTCGCTGGAGCTGGGCCGTTTGATCACCACAACATCGCCGCGCTGCGGCTCACGAAGACGATAAGAGATCTTTTCGATGATGAGCCGTTCATTGTTGTGCAGGTTGGGCTCCATGCTCTGGCCCTCGACCCTCGTCGCCTGTGCCAAGAACACATTGACGACCAAGACGATGGCCAGCGCAGGCAGAATCGACTCGGCAATCTCGCGTAGCCAAGATATGATCTTGAGCCCACCACGACTCTGGCTCTGGGTCGTCTCTGAATCCTCCCGATGTTCTACCTGCTCGTCCATGCTGTTTCCTCTGATGGGGGCCTGTTCTCTGCGCAAACACGCGAGCGGAGTGGGGTCAGCCCCACCCACGCTCGCGCGTTGTCCTATCGGCGACCTCTACCACCATCACGGCCACCACGGGAACGGTCACCGCCTCCGCTAGATCGGCTGGGGCGACGATCGCGGGCGCGAGCCTCCTCAGCGGTCCAGCCCTCAAGCACGGCCTGGCGCGAGAGTTTGACCCGGCCCTGATTGTCGATATCGATTACCATGACCATGATCTCATCGCCCACACCAGCGACATCCTCGACCTTTTCCACGCGATAGTCGGCAAGCTGCGAGATATGCACCAGGCCGTCCTGATTCGGCAGAAACTCGACAAAAGCGCCAAAATCGGTGGTGCGCACGACCTTGCCGGTGTACACCCGACCAATCTCGGGCTCGGCGGTCACATCGGTGATGCGCTGGATGGCTCGCCGGGCGCTCTCGCCGTCGGCCGAAGCCACCAATACGGTGCCATCATCCTCCACATCGATGCTGACGCCCGTGTCCTCGATGATGCTGCGAATGTTCTTGCCGCCGGGGCCGATGAGGGCGCCGATCTTTTCCACCGGAATCTGCACCGTCTGGATCCTCGGCGCATGCACGGAAAGATCGCTTCGCGGATCGGCGAGGGACGCGTTCATCACGCCCAAAATCTTATGCCGCGCCTCGCGCGCCTGCGCCAATGTCTGCTCAATGATCTCCCAGCGGAGCCCCCGGATCTTGCTGTCTAGCTGAATGGCGGTGATCCCTTTTTCCGTGCCGGCAATCTTGAAATCCATGTCGCCTAGGTGATCCTCAAGCCCCTGGATGTCGGTCAGCACCGCAAAGCGATCGCCCTCGGTGATGACGCCCATAGCAATGCCCCCCACCTGTGCCTTGAGCGGCACGCCGGCATCCATCAGCGCCAGCGAACTGGCACAGGTGCTTGCCATCGATGTCGAGCCGTTGGAGGATGTGACCTCGGACACGACGCGAACCGTGTAGGGGAACTCGTCGGGGCCGGGCAACAACGGAATAATAGCCCGCTCGGCCAGCGCGCCGTGGCCGATCTCGCGGCGTCGCGGACCGCGCAGCGGTCGTGCCTCACCGGTAGAGTAGGGCGGGAAATTATAGTGGTGCATATAGGCCTTGGATCTCTCGCCAGTTACCGTCTCCACGGTCTGTTCATCGGAGCCGCTGCCCAGTGTCACCGTACTCAGCACCTGAGTCTCTCCACGGCTGAACAGAGCCGAGCCATGGGTACGCGGCAACAGCCCTACCTCCGCGCTGAGTTCACGCACCGTCTGCAGATCGCGCCCATCGATGCGCGTGCCGGTGTCGAGGATGTGACGTCGCATCACCTGCTTGAAAACGGTATCAAAGGCCTCCCTGGCCTCTCCTTGATCGATCTCCGGATCCAGCGCCTCCAGCATTCCGTCACGAATCTGCTCCTCTTGCGCTCTGCGATCCTCACGGCTCAGAGCCTGCTCATTGAGGGACTCGAGCTGCTGGCGCACCATGCCATCGACACGGGTGACGAGGTCCGTATCTATCGTAAAACGCTCGCCCGGATTCTTTTCCTTGCCAATCTCGGCCTGCATCTGCTCCTGGATCGCGATAGACTCCTGCATGGCCTCATGGGCGCGATGGATGGCTTCGATCATCTTTTCCTCGGGCAGCTCGTGAGCGCCCGATTCGATCATAATCACCGAGTCCTTGGTGCCCGCTACGACGAGATCTAGCTCGCTGCGATCCAACTCGCTAAGGGTGGGGTTGATGATAAACTCGCCCTCGATATAGCCCACCTGCACAGCGCTGACGGGTCCCCCAAAAGGAATGTCAGAGATGGACAGCGCCGCCGAGGCGCCGATGAGGGAGATGATATCCAGAGGATGCACTTGATCTGCGGAAAGCGTCGTGATGATGACCTGCACGTCGTTGCGATAGCCATCGGGGAAGAGGGGTCGCAGAGGGCGGTCCACCAATCGACACAAGAGAATGGCATCCGTAGAGGGACGCCCCTCACGCTTGAAAAAGCCGCCGGGTATCTTGCCTGCAGCGGCAAAACGCTCCTCGACATCAACGGTCAGAGGAAAAAAGTCGACGCCCTCTCGCGGCGCCTTTGAAGCCGTCGCCGTGACCAAGACGATGGTCTCCCCGATTTGAACAGTCACGGCGCCACCAGCTTGTTGCGCTAGCCTGCCCGTCTCGATGGTAATCTGCTTATCACCTGAACCGATCTTGTACTGCTGAACCATTTTAGCTCCCTTTCTTGGGGTGGCTCGCCGATTTGGCTGCCAAAACGGTTTGTTCAGGGACTGGGGATTGCGTGCCATAACGAAGCCTCTATGAAGCGCAATCCCCAATTCCTGCTCAAGCCGTCTCGGCCCGCCAAACAGGCAATCAGAAAATTCAAGTGGGTCACGGATCTCAAGAAAAAAAGAGTAGAGCGCGGCCTTGGGGCCTTGTCTACTCTTTTATCTTTCCTTCCGTTCGAATGGAATGTGCCAAGGACGAAGCTAGCGACGCAATCCGAGCCGCTCGACGATGGACCTGTACTTGAGCTCATCCTTGCGACTGAGATAGTTCAGATGTCGACGACGTTGGCCGACGAGCTTGAGCAAACCACGTCGCGAGTGCTCGTCGTGCTTGTGCGCCTTGAGGTGTTCAGTTAGCTTGTTAATCCGCTGTGTGAGGAGCGCCACTTGCACCTCGGGCGAGCCCGTATCCGTCGTATGGCGATGGAAATCTCCCACGATCGAATCTTTTTCCGTTTTGGACAACGCCATTGGTCGATTTTCCTTCCTAGCCCTAATTTAACCCACCCTGCAAGTATAGCACAAGTAGGCTTGGACGGCAAATCTATACGACATTACTCTGGTTTATCGCTCAAACTCTTGCAGATTGCTCTGCTGTCAAGACATTAGCTATGGACGCGGGCCATGTCGTCGCTTGGGAACTGCCAGCATTCCGCCGTTCAGGTTGCCCGCCGCCGCGATTGCCGCCATCATAAAAAGCATGGGGTTAAATGAAAGGACAGCGACAAAGATAAAAGGCACTACGGCGCCAAGGCTGGAGATAAAAGCATGTTTGGTGGGCACGTCGTCGGCAATCTTGGCCGTGATGAACCCGGCGCCCACGCAGGCCACAAAAACAACGAGCACCATAATAGGGGGTCCGAACTGGCTATAGAAAGCCGCCGTGGCCTCGTTTGTACCTAAATAGGCACCAGCAATGGCGATGATGGCCGTAATGACGAAATTCAGACCCAAGCCACCCAACAATGTCCACCAGTTGATGCCTTCAAAGTTAAAAAGATCACGAAAATTCTCGGGCATGGTCGATCAGACCTCCTGATTACTGATTATGTCTTGTCAAGTATACCATGGATGCAAAGGTCTTTACAAGTTGAGCGCCGAGGTTGTTTGTAGCGCGATATCCCGCCGTTGTCAATTGCTTGCTCTCCCTAGCCACTTGGGCGTATCATAGGGGCAACAAGAGCGGCTGTTCAAGAATCAGGCTATTCGTGGGATCGAGGAGGGCAACGCATGATCGCCATGGGCCACAGAGAGCGGGTAAACGCTGCATTGGCGCACCAACAACCGGATCGGGTGCCCATCGATCTCGGCAGCACCCGAGACTCGAGCATTGTCATCGAGGGCTATGAAGCGCTCAAACGCTACTTAAACATCGAGGGGGAAAACGTGCTCATCAGCCGCATGATGCGCGTGGTCGACGTCGATGAGCGCATCTTGCAGGCGTTGGATATCGACACGCGGGGCATCTTTCCTGCGGCGCCACCCGATGTGCTCCTCGACGAGCGGACCTACCGCGACGAATGGGGCGTCGAGCGGGTGAATCCGCCGGGCTCCTACTATTATGACGAGATCAGCTTTCCCCTGGCCGGCGCCATCACCGTGCAGGACATTGCCAACTATCCTTGGCCCGACCCTCACGATCCGGTGCGCCGCCGGGGGCTCAAGACGCGATTGCGGCAGATTCGCGAGGAGACCGACTGCGCCGTCGTGCTCAACCTGCCCAGCGGCTTTGTCCACACCAGCCAGTATCTGCGCGGGTTCGAGGACTGGTACATCGACCTGGCCGCCGATAAAAAGCTCGCCGCCGCCCTCTATGATGCCGTCCTCGAGGTCAGCCTGGCCATGTGCCGCGAGATCCTGGACGAGGTGGGGGACGACGTCGATGTGCTCATGGCCTCCGACGACCTCGGCCTGCAGAATGGGCTGATGATGTCGCCAGAGGTCTATCGCGAGCTGATCAAACCTCGTCATGCGACCTATTTCCGGCTCATGCACGACATGTCACCGGGCAAGGTCTTTTTCCATACCTGCGGCTCGGTGGCGGCCATCATCGATGACCTCATCGATATCGGCGTGGATGTGCTGCATCCCGTGCAGGTGTCGGCGGCGGGGATGGACCCAGCGACGCTGAAACGCCGATATGGAGACCGTCTGGCCTTTTGGGGGGCCATCGACACCCAGCAGGTGCTGCCGCTGGGCAGCGAGGAGCAGGTGGCCGCCGAGGTGGAGCGGCGCATCGAGGAGCTGGGCGAGGGCGGCGGCTACCTGCTGGGCGCTGTGCACAACATCCAGCCTGACGTGTCCGTTGAGAACATCCTGACCATGTACCGTCACGCGCGGCAGTACACGCCGACATTCTCCCGCTAGCGAGCAGGTGCCGGGCACTTTCTGAAGTGCCCGGCACCTTGTCGTTGATTACCGCTGGAGCACCAACACCCAATCCTGCGGATGCCCCTTCTGTTCAGCCTGCGGGGCGCGGAACACGCCGGTACTCTGCTCCGCCGGCGCCAGCTCGCCGGTGCAGGGATCGTACCACTGAGCCGCATAGTCACCGTGGTCGGTCAGATTCAGCGACACATCCCCGCCGACGGGCAGGTAGATGACCACCGTCGCGAGATCCTCCGTAGCCAGCGCCAGCGGCGCCTCGCCCTCGGCGGCCATATCGGGCGTCGAGACGATCTCTCGCTGGGGGCGCAGGTCGGCAAAGGGCGCCACCTCGGTGAAAAAGCGCAGCACATGCTGCAGATACACCAGGCCCGGCTGATCGCGCTCCAGGTCCAGGAAAGGCCCCCAAGAGTTATCAAACCCGTGGATGATGCCCAGCGCGCAAAAGGCGCCGCGCCAGGCGCCACGGCGGGTGTGCTCCTCGTCGCAGAACTCGTGGCCGGGGATGTTCAGCGGGAACTCGGGGTTGCGCTCATAGCCCCACTCGGCAAACACCGCCGAGCCGCCCCAGTCGTGCAGGCCGACATCGATCTGCCCCTCGATACCGGCGGCCAGCCAGCCGCGCTCGGCGTCGCGAGTGCCCCAGTCCTGGTACATGACGGCATCCACCGCCTCGGGGTCGAGGGCAAAGCGGCGGCCAAAGGAGGGCTCGCGGGGGCCGTTGTGCACGGCGACGATGTGGCCGTGGGGCGCCGTCGCCTTGACCCAGCGGGCCATGCGCATCGCCCAGCGGTCGGCCACTGGGTTGTAGCGCCAGTCGCCGTCGGGATAGTATTCGTACTCGTTCATCAACGTCCAGAAATAGACGACGTTGTAGGCGTCATAGCGAGCGATGAGGTAGCGCATCCATAGCTCTTCCCACTCGGGGACAAAGAGATCGCGCTGGTTAAAGGGGTATTCGAACCCCCACGCCTCCATGATCACCTCAAGGCCGAGGCCCAGGCGTTCGGCGGCCTGGACCACCCGGTCGACGGTGGCGAAATAGTCCAGGTCAAAGCGGTCAAAGAGGGGCTTTTGCTCGCTGCCGCCCCAGGGCCAGGTGCGCCGCGTCTGCCAGTGGCTGTAGCCGCGCGGAGGGTGGAAGGGGCTCACCGGCACCCGCACGCGCAGCAGGTTAAAGCCCTGCTCCACGCGACGCTGCATAAAGGACTCGACGTCGGCGTCGCAGTGCGCCATCCCGAACAAGTTATAGGTCGTGTCGCCCAGGATGAACGCCGGGTCGCCCGACTCGTAGCTGAGGCCCCAGCCCTGCCCCGGTGTGGGGCACAGGTAGCCGCGGACCTCATCGCCCGACACTTGCAGCTCGCCCTGGGCCTCCAGCTCGGAGTCGTGGGGCGTGGCCACCGTGCGCCAGCGCCACTCGCCCTCCTGGGCGGGGTTAAAGCGCAGCCGCCAGACGCCCTGCCCGTCATAGAACGCCGGCATTGTGGCGATTGTGCCGTCCGGCTCCTCGAACACCCCCTCGACGCGCACGTCGGCAAAGGGATTCTGGTATTTCTTGCCGCTCTCCAGCACCCACTCACCCACTTGCCTCTTGGTCAAGGTCGTCGGTCCCTGTGTCAACATCCGTCTCTCCTTTTACGCATCGTTGTTCGTCAACCGCAGCGCCAGGGCGCGATAGCCCTCCCACGCGGCAGCTAGATCCTCGGTGGACACCGATTCGTCCACGATATGGGCGTCGGTCACCTGGTCGGCGCCATACAGCAGGCAGGGCAGCCCCAGCCGCCCCGCCGCCGCCGAGGCGTTGGTGCAATAGGGCGCGGTGAATACCTCGTCGGACAGTCCGGCGTCGCGCAGCGCGCTCCGGGCGGCGCGGACGAGTGCCGAATCTTCAGGTTGCGCCCAGGCTGGTTGGAAATCGTCCACCTCGAACTCTTGGCCGGTGTAGGTGCGCAATCGCCCGCGATGGTAGCGCACCGATACGCCATCGATGGCCGCC
>SKLG01000358.1 GCA_007123335.1 Anaerolineae bacterium
AGACGGGCAGCACCTATGTGGAGAACGCCCTGCTCAAGGCGCGGGGCTATGCCCAACAGGCCCAAACCCTCACCCTGGCCGACGATTCGGGCCTGGAGGTGGATGCCCTGGGCGGCGAGCCGGGGGTGCAATCGGCGCGCTATGGCGGCGCTGGGGCCAGCGACGAGGATCGCTATCGGCTCCTGTTGCAGCACCTCGCCGGCGTCCCCGAGGAGGAGCGCACGGCCCGCTTTCGCTGCGTCATCGCCCTGGTCTGGCCCGATGGCCGCGAGGAGCTGGTCGAGGGGACCTGCGAGGGGCGCATCACCCAGAAGCCGCGAGGCAACCACGGCTTTGGCTATGACCCGGTGTTCCTCGTCCCCGAGTATGGCCGCACCATGGCCCAGCTGCCGCCGGAGATCAAGAACCGCATCAGCCACCGCGCGCGGGCAGCGCAAAAGGCGCGGGCCATCCTGGAGCAGACGCTTCATAGCTAGCATGAGGGCGCTGCTGATCTGGCAAGGGGCCAGCTCCACGCGGAGCGGCCCCTTGCTATCCTTGCCTTATGCGAGATCACGCATCGCGGATATCGAGAATCTCGCCACCGAGATTCTGGATCAACGCCTCCACCGCCTGCCGATCGATGTCCTGCACTTTAAAGACGATCCCTCGATCGCTCAGGCTCTCGCTCCAGAAGGTCCCCAACGACACGATATCGCCACCGCGCTCAGAGACCTCGTGGGTCAGTCGGGCCAACACGCCCTTGCCCTCGCGCATCTTGACGGTGACCCGTAGGCCGGGCATGCGGGCGCCCAGCAGCTCCAAGAAGGTCTTGAACAGGTCGCTCTCGGTGATCATCCCCACCAGCGTGTCGTCGCGCATCACCGGCAGGCCGCCGATGTCATTGTCGGCCATGATGCGTGCCGCCTCCTCCAGTGGGCAATCCTCGCAGACGGTGATGACATCACGGGTCATCAGATCCTCGATCTTGATCTTGGCCACCAAATAGTTGAGCTCATACACGCTCAGGCTCGTCGCCGGTGAGGGCGAGGCGTAGAGCAGGTCCTTTTCCAAGACGATGCCCACCAATTTGCCCTTTTCATTCAACACCGGCAGACGACGGACGTTGGCCTCGCGCATCACGCGCAGCGCCTCATGGAGCGACGTGCTGGGACGAACCGTGATGGGATTTCGCGACATGCGTTCCTGGACGAGCATGTGAACACCTCCTCAATGCGAAAACGATAAGCGGTGGTCGCCTCTCACACGGCATAGTGGGTATGCCGTGCTGAGGCTCGGCGTTCTCGACCTTGTATTATTATACGACCGTCAGCCGCCGCTGTCTATAACCTTTCAGGAGGCGATAACGGGGGAAAGGTCGTTCACAGAATCAGCATACTGTCGCCAAAGCTATAGAAGCGATAGCGCTCTGCGGTGGCCTCGCGGTAGGCCTTGAGCATGAGTTCCCTCCCAGCCAGGGCTGAAACCAGCATCAGCAACGACGAACGCGGCAAGTGAAAGTTGGTGATCAGCGCATCGACGGCGCGGAATTGGTATCCGGGGTAGATGAACAGCTCGGTGGGGCCATCCCACGGCTTGACGCCGGCATCGACGCCCTGGGCCGCGCTCTCGAGCACGCGCACCACGGTCGTGCCCACGGCGATGACCCTTCGCCCCTCGGCTTTGGCGCGGGTGATGCGCTCGGCCGTATCGGCGGTGAGCTGGCAATACTCGCTGTGGATGGCGTGCTCCTCCACCCGCTCCTCGTGCACCGGGCGAAAGGTGTCCAGCCCGATGTGCAACAGCACCCGCTCCCAGGTGACGCCCAGGTCGCTAATCTTTTGGATGAGCTCTGGCGTGAAATGGAGGCCGGCGGTGGGCGCCGCCACCGAGCCCTCCTGGCGGGCATAGACGGTCTGGTAGCGTTCGGCGTCGGCGAGGGGCGTGTGGATGTAGGGGGGCAGAGGCACCGCGCCCACGTGGCGTAGGTGCGGCTCCACCGGCTCGTCAAAGGCGATCAGCCGCCCCCCGGCAGGGGTGACCTCGATGACAGTGCCCTGTAGGCCGGGCTCGCCATCCTCGCGGCGCAACGCCAGTCGTTGGCCCACGTTCACCCGACGCCCCTTGACCAGCGCCTCCCAGCGCAGATCGTCGCGGCGGGCCAGCAGCAGCAGCTCCACCTTGCCACCGGTGGGCACCTTGACGGCCTGCACCCGCGCGGGGATGACCCGCGTCTCGTTTACCACCAGGACATCGCCTGGGCGGAGATAGGCGACGATATCGCGAAAGATGCGATGCTCTAGTTGGCCGCTGTCGCGATGCACCACCAACAGGCGCGACGCATCCCTCGGCGTGATGGGCTCCTGGGCGATCAGCTCCTGCGGCAGATGATAGTCGAAATCGCGGGTCAGCACGGTTGTTTGGCGCTCAAGCGTATGGACGCAGGCCGCGCCAGAGGGCCAGGATGAGGCAGACGATCCCCGCGGTGCTGCCCAGATTCACCACCAGAGCGGCCAGGCTGACGAGAACGCCGATTCTGGCCGCGGGCATGCCCGCTGGGGCGATCAATAACGGGATCAGCGCACCGAAAGCGGCCACTATGCCAAAGAACAGCAGCAAGGCAAATCCCGCCAAGGCCAAGTAGGCGGCGGAGGTGCGTTGGCGGTTCAGGAGAATGAGAGCTACAACCACCCCTGCGAGGTAGGCGAGCAAGATGGGCATACGCATCAGTAGGTTCCCAAACAGAGCTCCTAATGCTAGCATACGATTCCTTTCATCTGCGAAATATCCTAAACACCACATTGAGCAGGATGGTGAGTAAGAGGCTTAGCAAGATGGATGTCGCCAGGGGGATGATGCAGGTGACATTGTCCCGCTCCACGCGGATGTCGCCGGGCAGCCGCCCCAGAAAGGGAATGCGCCCCGCCAACAACACCACGAGCCCCAATACCACGAGGATGCCGCCCATGATGACCAATATACGGCCCAGATCCTGCATATCAGACGCCCTCCTCTGAGCGTGAGGTGTCGGCGGTCTCATCGGCAGCGCCTCGCCGATGGGTAGTTGCCTGGCGGTCCAGCGCCTCCCATTCCGAGTAAATGCAGCCACAGTAGTGTTGTCGATAGAGGCCGGCCTCGCGGGCCAGGCGATGGTGCTCGGCATAGCCACGACGCAGGTTCTCTCCCCAAAAGGCCACACCGTGCCGCTGGGCCAGCTCCTCGCCGATGCGGACGATGGCATCCAGATCTTGATAGGGGCTGATGAGCAGGGTGGTGCTGAACAGCGTAAACCCCTCTCGCGCCGCGACGATGGCGGTGCGCTCCAGTCGCAAGCGATAGCAGAGGGCGCAGCGCTGGCGAAAGCACTCTCGGCCGACAACCTGCCACAGAAACTCGGGCATCTCATAGCCCGGCTCCCAGATCATGGGCAGGGCGATGGTGGACGCATAGCCGGCCAGCGCCTCGCGACGTAGCTCGTGCTCGCGAAAGGGGTGAATGTTGGGGTTGAACCAGTGCCCCGTCACCTCGACGCCGGCCTCGCGGAACCTACCCACGGTGTAGGTGGCGCAGGGGGCGCAGCAGATATGCAGCAGCAGCCTCTGCCCCGCCAGAGGATCCTTCTCCTCTGATCGCTCGGGCAAGGAGATGGTGCGGTGCAACTGAATGGTCAGCGGTTGTTCAGAGAGCAGCGTCGCTCGACCCTCAGCGACGAGGCGCAGCGCCTTTTCCTCGTCGCAAGGGGAGAGAACCTGTCCCGTGGCATCGACAACGCGGGCGCATCCCATCCTCTCGCCCCTCAGAATAGAGAGCCCTGCTGGCCCCGGGCGTCGTCGAAGGGTCGGCCCATATGCTCATAGGCCCGTCGCGTGGTCATGCGACCGCGGGGCGTGCGCTCCAAAAAGCCGAGCTGGATCAAATAGGGTTCATAGACGTCCATGATCGTGTCGGGGTCCTCGCTCAGCGCCGCGGCGATGGTATCCAGACCCACGGGGCCACCGTCGAATTTGGTCATGATAGTGTCCAGCACGCGGCGGTCGGACATATCGAGCCCCAGCTCGTCCACCTCGAGCATGGCCAGCGCCAGACGCGCCGTCTCGGCATCGATATTGCCATCGGCGCGCACCTGAGCATAATCGCGCACCCGCTTGAGCAGACGGTTGGCCACCCGTGGCGTGCCTCGCGAGCGGCTGGCGATCTCGTGGATGCCGTCCTCGTCGATGGGCACCTGCAGAATCACCGCCGAGCGCTCGACGATGGCGCACATGGCCTCCAGCGAATAAAAACCGAGGCGGTAGACGATGCCAAAGCGATCGCGCAGCGGCGAGGTCAGCAGCGCCATGCGCGTCGTCGCCCCGATGAGGGTAAAGTGGGGCAGGTTGAGGCGAATGCTCCGCGCCGCCGGTCCCTTGCCGATGAGGATGTCCAGGCTGAAATCCTCCATCGCCGGGTACAACACCTCCTCCACGACGCGGCCCAGGCGGTGCACCTCGTCCACAAAGAGGATGTCGCCCTGATGGAGGTTGGTCAAGATAGCCGCCAGATCGCCAGGGCGCTCGATGACGGGGCCGGAGGTCGTCTTGATGTTGACGCCCATCTCGGCGGCGATGACATAGGCCAGGGTGGTCTTGCCCAGCCCTGGCGGTCCGTAGAGCAAGACGTGGTCCATCGGCTCGCCGCGGCCCTGAGCCGCTTCGAGGGAGATGCACAGGCTCTCCACCACCTGCTCCTGGCCGATGTACTCGCTCAGGGTGCGTGGGCGCAGGCTCGCCTCGCTGGGGGCGTCCTCGGCTTGTAACCTGGAGGAGATCACGCGATCAGACACGGCACCATTCCACCTCTCAATCTGGAGCCATTATACCATAATGATCCAGGAAGCCAACATCAAAAAGGGCGCCCGCAGGCGCCCTCGCTTCTATCGCCTGTTCGACGAGCCAGGATCAGGCTACGCCGAGCAGTTTCTTGGTCAGGTTGGCTGCCGCTGCGGCGTCACGGCCATAGCCGTCAGCGCCGATCTCGTCGGCGTATTTCTGCGTCACGGGAGCGCCGCCGATGACGACCTTGACCTGGTCGCGGATGCCGGCCTCTTGCAGAGCATCGATGGTGTTCTTCATGCTCGGCATGGTGGTGGTCAACAGCGCCGACAGACCGATGGCATCGGCCTTTTTCTCCTGCGCTGCCTGAACAAAGGCCTCGGGGCTGACATCGACGCCAAGGTCGATGATCTCAAAGCCCGCGCCCTCGATCATGATGGCCACCAGGTTCTTGCCAATGTCGTGCAGGTCGCCCTTGACGGTGCCCAGCACAACCCTGCCCTTGGGCTCGACGCCCGAGGCGGCCAGCTCGGGCCGCAGAATGGCCAGCCCGGCCTTCATGGCGCGCGCGGCGATGAGCATCTCGGGTACATAGTACTCGTTGGCCTCGAAAAGCCGGCCTACTTCCGCCATGGCGGGAATCATCGCCTCATTGAGCAACTCACCGGCGGGAACGCCTTCCTCAAGGCCTCCCTTGGCGGCACCTTCGACGGCGTGCATGTCGCCCTTCAAGATGCCTTCGTAGATCGTTTCCTTGTGTCCCATGTGCAAGACCTCCTCCGAGTTGGATTACCGCGATACCACCAAAATGCCGCCGAGACATTGGGGCCATTCTACCATCGCCCACCAAAACGCGCAAGCCATGTCACCGCTCCCGCAGTCACCGCCGCACCCACGAGGCTGCACACCAGGTTGATGCCGTCGTTGGTGAGCCATGACCAGCCGCGCACCGGTTGCGTGGGTCGACCGCACGAATGGACCCGATATTCACTGCGCTCCTTGCAGTGCTCACAATAGGTTATACCCTGTGCCGTGGCTCCTAGCAAACTGTCGGTCAGCGATCCGGCCATGCCGCCGATCATCGCCGCCACCGGTAACCAGAACAATGCCGGGGCAACGGCCAGTTGATCAAGCCAGGCTTCTACCGCTGTCAAGAGCAGTCCGGCAAAGCCGATCAGCCACGAAGCCGCCACGCCTGCCACAAGGCCCAAGATGGAGATCGCGCCGGCGGTACCCGCTGGCACCTGGATGCGAGAGATGAGCAACCTCGGTTCCTGGTTGCTCAGCACCCCCAACTCGGTGCCCCAGCCATCGGCAGCGGTCGCCGCCAGAGCGCCGATATAGGCCGCAAAAACGCCGCGCTCTGGTGTGAGCAGGCCATAGAGCAGGGCCAACATCACCGGCCAACCGATGCGCGCCAGGATCTGCCACCAGCCGAGACGCGCCCGCTCCCGAAACCGCTCGTTGATGGTGCGTTTGAATCCCTGTCGAAACCGCGCCCAAAAGCCGATGCTCGCCAGGGTCACCAGCAAGGCCAGGCTCCATACCCATCCGGCGGCCAGAGAGATGATGACCATGCCCACCAGAACGGCGACAGCGCCACCGGACGAAAGAAGCTGCGCCCGGTAACCCAACCAGGCCAGCAGGCCCCCCAGAACAAGCCCCAACATCAGCGTCCCAATCACATCAACCCCACAGAACAACCTGACGAAGCGCGAGATAGAGCACCACCTGAGTCACGAGGCCGGCGACAACCAGCAGATGCGCCGCCAAACGTTCGCGCTCATGAACCACCATACCCACCAGGGTATCCATCCCGACCAGGCCCAAACCAAGAACCGGAAGGACCAACACCCAGATTCTGGATGCGATACGATCGGCCTGCCCCCAGATACTCAGGGTCAAGGGTATCCGCAGCCCCAGATCCCCATAGCGGGCCATCATCACGCCCAAGATGCCGAGATCGATCAGCACGGCGAATACTACGGCAGCCCAGAAAAAGCGGTCCCGCCAGATCGGGAGGCTCAGCAAAGGACTACGCAGATGCGTCTGCTCGGCGGGATGCAACACCCCAAGCTCCTGACGTACTTTGAACGCCTCCAAAAAGTCCTCTTGATCAGCGGGTGAGATGCCATAGCTCACGGTGTCAGTGACGATCACGACCATGCGTTCCAGGGGCTCGGTGCTACACATCAGCACCCATCCGAGACCCGGGACACGCTGCCGCCCCTTCAAGTAGCCTGGCCAGCCGACGCCGCGAAAGCTGGTCGTGGCGCGCAACGCCTCATCGTCGCCGGCGACGACACGCTTGACCTCGTTCAAAGGCACGATATGGCGAGTGGTGCCGTACTCGATGACCAGGGCGTTGCGATCCAGGGTATAGCGCAGAGCCAGCAGCTCATAACACCAATAAAGCCACACTCCCATTATCCCCAGGCTGAACAGCAAGAGCAGCAGGGTGATGGCCATGCCGATGCCCACGCTCTGACGACCGATGCTGCTCAGCAAAAAGCCCTCGATGCCCAGAATGGTGACGAGGACGACGAGGCCCACGGCAAGGCCGAGCGCCTTGGCGGGCTTGTATATCATGATTCCTCCGTAATGGCTCGCCCCACAACGCCCAAACAACATCCCCGATTCTAATCAGCAGAGGGGGATGTTGTCAACAAGCGGGCGTGGTGGAGCGTCCGATGATGTGTGCCAGGCGTAGCAACTGGCTGCGCAGCGCGTCCGGGTCTCGGAAATACTCTAACGAGATGGCCCAGGGCCGGGTGCGCGCCAGTGTCCATTCAAGCAAGGCATAGTCAACGTCGCGCAACGACCCATGGGCGTCGACCAGGCTCTCCTCATCGAAGGAGAGATGTTCGGCCACCGTGCGGGCGTTGTCCAGGATGATCGCCTGCCGTTGCGGATCGATCTCTCCGAGAGGGCGCGGGCCGCTCAGGTGCAGCTCGCGCACGCGATTCAAAGGCAGGCGCGAGATATAATCGTGGACCTCATACCCCAGAATGTCGGCGCTCACCTGGGCGTGGGCCAGGTCCAGCAGCAGATCGCAGCCCGTGGCCTCCAGGGCGTCACTGACGAAATCGGGCTCGCAGATGAGCAGATGCGCAGCGTTGGGAAAGAGGGGCAGGTTCTCCAGCAGCAGCGGCACCGGCAGGCGACGGGCTAGCTGCGTGGCGTTGCGCACGATGTTGCCCAGCGCCCGCTCGCGCCCAAGGACCTGGGAGAGGGGCTGAGAGATGAGCGCCTGATCCAGGGTGACGTCGGCCACGGCAAAGCCGATATGCGCCGACGTCCACGGCGTGCCGCTGAGCCGCACCCAGCCCTCGATGCGCGCCAGCGTCTCCTCGGACAAGGGCGCGTCCCCGCTGAGGGTGTCGTCCAGGTGGAGCAGCAGGGGATATTCGCGAGCCAGGGCGCCGATGGCCTCGCGCCCCATAAAAGGCCCCACCTTCATATAGTCCACCAGGGCTTGCGCCTGATGACCGGCGCCTGGCCGGCCGTCGTCTTGGGCCAGCAGCGCGGTCATGGCTTCGGTGCCGTTGGCGCCCAACAGCGGGCGCCCGTCTGGGCAGGGCCAAGATGTCGTCGCTCTCGCGTGCAAAACGTGTGCTCCTCTCACCCGATGCCGAGCTGGCGCTCGGCGTTCCCATTGCAGCCGCGCCATGGTAGCACGCCATCGTGAGACGGTCAAAAAGAACAACGCCAACCCCGCCTGACGGCCAGGGCTGGCGCTGCTCCAGAGGAGGAGACACGCCTGAAGCGTGGAACTTGTCACATAGCCAGGCCGCCATCGATACAGACGACCTGCCCGGTCATATAGGCGGCGGCGTCCGACGCCAAGAAGGTGACCACGGCGGCCACGTCCTCCGGCTGACCCAGCCGCTGCAAGGGGATGCGCTCCGACACCTGGGCCAGCATGGCCTCGGGCAGCTTGGCCGTCATCTCGGTCTCGATAAAGCCAGGGGCCACCAGGTTGGCGCGGATATTGCGCGAGCCCAGCTCGCGGGCCAGCGCCTTGGTAAAGCCGATCAGCCCGGCCTTGGCCGCCGAATAGTTGGCCTGGCCGGCGTTGCCCATGAGGCCCGCCACCGAGCCGATGTTGATGATGCAGCCCGCGCGCTTGCGCAAAAAGGTGCGCTGGGCGGCCTTGACACAGTGAAACGCGCCCTTGAGGTTGGTGTCTAGCACGACGTCCCAATCCTCCTCGGACATGCGCATCAACAGGGTGTCGCGGGTGATGCCGGCGTTGTTGACCAGGATGTCCAGCGCGCCAAAGCGCTCCAGCGTCTGCTCGACGAGGGCCTGGGCATCCTCCGCCACGCTGACGTCGCCCTGAATGGCCTGCGCCTCGCCCCCGGCATCGACGATCTCGCGCACCACGGCATCCGCCGCGTCGGCGTTGCTGTGATAATTCACGGCCACGCGGCAGCCCTGCCGCCCCAACTCCAGGGCAATGGCCCGGCCAATGCCCCGCGAGCCGCCGGTGACGATGACCACCTTGTCCTGCAAGCTCCCCATGCGAATTATCTCCTCAAGTCTCGTATAGCCAG
>SKLG01000096.1 GCA_007123335.1 Anaerolineae bacterium
ACATGGTATAATGACCGGCGAAAAGGAGTAGCGATGAGCAAGCGACAACCAAAGAATCAGTGGGTTTTGGGGGCGGTGCTGCTGGCGGCCATCGTGATCGTGGCCATCCTGTTGGCGATTCGGCCGCCGGCGACGTTCTGGTTCGGCGTATTACGCGCGACGGGACTGCTGGGCTATCTGGCGGTATTTCTCTCCATCCTTTCCTCGCTCTATCTGCGTGAACTGGTGCGATTTTTCGGCCGCTCCTTTGTGCAGACCCACCACATCGTTGCGTTGACGGGGCTCGGCTTGTTGCTGGTGCACCCTCTGGCCGCGGTCATCGTCTTTCGCTCGTTGCGGTGGCTGCTGCCCCAGTTTGGCTCTCTGCGCGAGTTCTTTACCTGGGGCGGCCCGCCGGCGCTCTACCTGCTGATCCTGGCCATCCTCACCGCCTGGCAACGGCGGCGCATCGATGGTTGGCGCATTTTGCACTATGGCACCTACCTGGCCTTTTTCCTGGCCACGATCCACGCCATCCTGATGGGCACGGACATCCAGGTGCTTGTGACGCGCATCATCGTCATCCTGCTTGCCCTGGCCGCCGCATGGGTGCCGGTGTACCGGCATTGGGTCAGCCCGAGTCGAGGTAGCTCCTGATCCCTCACATCCTGTGCATCGCTTGCCAGCTACCACAGCGTCATTACAATATCGGAGCCGCAACGTATCGCCGCCGCGATGCGTATAGAAGGGCGAGGCGTCTTTGACGGCGGCAGGTGATCGCAGCCTCAACGGTAGGAGGAAAAAGTATCATGTTGGATGATTTGACCGAGAAAATCCAGGCCTCGCAGAACAAGGTCGAGGCGCTGGCGTCGCGCATCCCTGGGTACAGGGGTTACAAGGCGCGAGAGCAGCGCCGCGAGGCGGACAAGCTACTGCGCCTCCACATCGCCAGGCAATACGAGGCGCAGATGACCCGCCTGCAGGATATTCAGGGCCGCATGGTGGACGCCGGGCAGCTCGACGCCCTCTTTGCGCTGGAACGCGCTGTCATGCGCCTGCAACTGCTCATCGACCGCATCAAGACGGCCAGCTATGGCTATTCCGGGATGTTTGACGCCGTCAAGGTGGATCAGACGGCGCTGGATCGACTCTATGATTTCGACCGCGCCATGCTCGATAGCGTCGAGGGGTTGGCCTCGCGCATAGACGCGCTGGACGAGGCCGTGGGCTCAGGCGCCCCGGCGTCGCCGGCGGTGAACGAGCTGCTCAACGAACTACGCGCCCTGAACGATACCTTTAGCACGCGCCAGGATGTCATTTTAGCAATGTAGGGCGGGCAGCGAGCCGCCTAGAGAGGAGCCAGCACATATGGCCAGGATTCTGGACGTCATCGAATTTCCCGACAGCTCGGGGCAGGATCTCGTCAAGCGCATCCCCGAACACGGCTCTGGCGATTTCCGCATCGGATCACAGCTCATCGTGCGCGAGGGCCAGGTCGCCGTCTTTGTGCGCGACGGCAAGGCGCTGGATACCTTTGGCCCTGGGCGCCACACCATCACCACGGCCAATATTCCCTTGCTGGTGAATCTGGTGCAGCGGGTCTTTTCCGGCAACACGCCCTTTACCGCCGAGTGCTATTTCGTGAGCACGCGAGACATGATCGATCAGCGCTGGGGCACGCCAGAGCCCATTACCCTGCGCGATTCGGTGTTGCGCATGGTGCGCGTTCGCGCCCACGGCACCTACAATATGCAGGTGGCCGATCCGCAGTTGTTCGTCGGTCAGGTGGTGGGCGCTCGCGGGTACTATTCCACGCGGGATATCGGCAATTACCTGCGCAGCATGATCATCAACCGCCTCACCGACTTGCTCGGCGAGAACACCACCTCGATCCTCGATCTGCCGGCCATGTACAACGAGATCGCCGCCGCGACGCGGGTCAAGCTGCGCGACGACTTTGCCTCCATGGGCCTCTTGCTCAAGCAGCTTTACATCCTCTCGGTGAGCCCCACGCCCGAGACCAGCGCGGCCATCGACGAGGCGGCCTCTATGGGCGCCATCGGCGATATGGACCGCTACCTCAAGTTCAAGGCCGCCCGCGCCGTGGGCGACGCGGCCACCACCGAGACCTCCGCCGGCGCCACCCAGACCGGGCTGGGTCTGGGCACCGGGCTGGCCGCCGCGCAGATCATGGCCTCTACGCTGGCCGGGGGCGCCCAGCCTGCGGCCGGTCAGCAGGCTGCTCAGCCCCAGGCAGCCGACCCGGTGGCCGCCCTCAAGACGCTGAAGGATCTGTTCGATCAGGGGCTGATCTCCCAGGACGAATACGATACCAAGAGGCAAGAGATCCTCAGCCGATTATAGCCAAGCTTATAGCACACATCGCCAAGCCCGGAGCAAGTCCGGGCTTGGCGATGTGTGGCGCCTTTGTGAGCGGGGCTGAGCAGAGATCCATATAATATGTGAAGCCATAGACACGCCAATTTTGTCTTTTTTTCGTTTACCGTGTACCATATCCGCACGAGCCAACAAGATCAGGGAGGATGGGTCATTATGCAGGTCGTCTTGCTCAAGGATGTCAAACGGTTGGGCAAAACCGGAGAGTTGCACGATGTGTCCGACGGCTATGCCCGCAACTATTTGATCCCGAGAGGATTGGCAGCGGCAGCTACCGCTTCTGCCCGGCAACAGGCCGCAGAGCAGGCCGCCGCGCAGGCTCGTCAGGAGCGCGCAGAGCAAGAGCGCGCCGCCGAACAGGCCGCCAAGATGGAGAACATCGAACTCGTCTTTGGCGCCAAGGCCGGCGAGTCGGGGAGATTGTACGGCTCTATCACCAAGGCCGATATCGCCGAGAAGCTGGCGGAAGAGCTTGGCATGGACGTCGATCGACGTAAGATTGTGCTGGATGAGCCCATCAAGGAACTAGGCACAAGTACCGTCGAGGTGCAGCTCCACTCCGCGGTCAGCACCACCGTGACGGTCATTGTGGAAGCTCAGGAGGAGTGACGCCCTTTTCTCTTGGGTCATCTTGATCGCAGATTCTCTTTTGTTCTGCCAGATTGATGGAGTGATTTCCTGCATAAGCGAGTTCGTTGGGCAGGATATGTTTCCTTTAGCGCTCTTGGCCCCTTCTTCCTTGGCTCCATGATCCCTCTTTGACAGGGGGGATATTGCATGGTATGTTCCAAAAGTGCCTGAACTTGGGTCAGTAGCATCAGCCTCATGATGAGGAGCTGGATGCGAATATCACATCGCAGGAGAATGCCGATGTCGCCGAAACTGCGTGCTATCCTCTTGGCCCTGCTTTCCACCTTTGTGGTGGTCATGTCGGGGTGCAGCACGATCACATCCTCTGGCCAGAGTGAGCCTACTCCAACGCCGATCCCCCCGCCCCCGGTGCCCGAAAAGCCCACCTACACCGTCCGGCGTGGCGAAGTCGTGGATAGCCTCTCCTTTACAGGACGTGTGGCCCCCACCATCGAGCGAGAGCTCTTTTTCCGCCAGGATGGGCGCGTCAAGGTAGTTTACGTCCAGCGTAACGACATGATCGAGGAAGGAACGCTCCTCGCCGAGTTAGAGAACGACGATCTCCTCCGCCAGCTTCAGCAAGCCCAGATTGAGCTGGAAACCGCCGAGCTGAATCTCCGCAATGCCCAAGAGGCCGAAGAGTATGCCATCCAAAAGGCTGAACTCGATCTGGCCATCAAGGAACTGAACCTCGCCAAAACAGAGGGCACATTGAGCGGATTGGAGCTGGACGCCCAGATCGCTCAGGCCAACCTGGCCAAGCTCCGTAGAGGCCCTTCCGCGGAGGATGTCGCCATCGCTCAGAGCCGCGTCGAGCAGGCCAAGAACAGCCTGTGGGCGGCTCAGGCCAGCCGTGATGCCACCTGTGGTCGATCGCCCAACTCGGCGGATTGCGACCAGAGGCAGGCCGGCGTTCAGTCGGCGGAGGAGGCCCTGCGCATCGCCGAATTGAACATGCAGAAGGACCTCCAGGGACCTTCGAGTGAAGATATTGCTGTGGCCCAGGCCAGCATCCAGCGCATCATCCAGCGGATCGAGGACACCAAGACCGATATCGAGATCCAGCGGCGCCAGATGGAGCTGGCCGAGATGGACCTGGCCAGGCTCAAGCGTGAGGGCGACACCCAGCTCAGCAAGGCGGTGGAGCGCGTTGAGCTTTCCCTCCAGCGCATTCAGGCGCAATTGGATAACACTCGCGTCGAGAGCCCCATTGGCGGCAAAGTCACGTCGGTATCCGCCTATGAGGGGCGCACCATCAACGCCTTTAGGCCGGTCTTTGTCGTCGCTGATGAGGCAGAGCTCAAGATCACGGCCGAGCCCATGAGCAGCCAGTTGCAGCGCCTCACCGAGGGGATGGAAACGGCCATCGTGCTGTCGGCCTACCCCGGCAAAGAGTTGCATGGCGAGATCACCCAGTTGCCCTATCCCTACGGTAGTGGCGGCGGTCGGGTTGGCGCCGGGACCGAGGACGCGGACAAGCTCACGCACATCACCTTTGATCCCGAGGACCTCGACCTTGGCCCGGGTGACTTGGTGAGGGTGATCGTCACCATCGAGCGCAAGGACAATGCCCTGTGGCTGTCCCCTGCCGCCATTCGCACCTTTGCCGGTCGCCAGTTCGTGGTGGTTCAGGAAGATGGGCGCCAGCGTCGCGTGGATATCACCGTGGGCATCCAGAGTTCCGATCGCGTCGAGATCACCTCTGGACTCGAAGAAGGCGAGATCGTTGTTGGTCAGTAACCGGGAGCGGACGCGATGAATTTCCTATCAGTCATTCTTGTCGCGATCAAGCGACTGTGGAATAACAAAGGGTTAACGATCTGCTCCATCGTCGGGCTGGTGACCGCTGTGGCCTTGATCAGCAGCATCCCGCTCTATACCGATGCGGCGAACTTTAAGGTGCTCACCGAACAGCTCGCGACGGATGGCACCGTTGATCGCCCAAGGCCACCCTTTGCGTTCATGTATCGCTATATCGGCGCCTGGCATGGCGCCGTCGAGACCGCGGATTTTCAGCCGGTCGACCAGTATATCCGCAATTCTGCGCCTGGCATCATCGGGCTGCCGGTCGAACTCCAGACGCGGTTCATCAAGACCGACAACTTTTCGCTCTTTCCGGCCTCAGAGGCGGCGTATATCGGCATTCGCCAGCCTCTGGGCTGGGTCAACCTCGGTTTTGTGGACAATCTGCGCGATCATGTGACGATTCTTGAGGGCGATTTCCCGGCGACTGCGTCAGCGGATGCCGAACTCATCGATGTTCTGGTCAGCCAGGACTTTGCCGACGAGACCGGCCTTCAAGTCGGCGAGGTCTATGTGGTGTTCAAACGGGGCGAGCCGGCAAGCACAGTCGGTGGCACCACGACCCCCGAGGTCAGGCCGGTGCAGCTTCAGGTGCATATCGCCGGTGTCTGGGCGCCGACCGATCTCGCCGATCCGTTCTGGTTCTACAACCCCAGGTCGCTGGCCAATTCGCTGCTGGTGCCCGAGGCGACCTTCTTGCAGCGCATCTCGCCCTCGATGGACAAAGAAGTCTATGCCGCGATCTGGTATATCATCTTTGACGGCGATATGGTGCGCACCGATGATGTGCCGGGGCTGGTGGGGCGCATGCACCATGTCAACACTCGAGTGGGCACCCTATTGACGAACACGGTGCTGGACATCTCGCCGATGGATGCGCTACAGACGTATCGATGGACCACATTCGTGATGACCATCCTTCTGTACGTGTTCTCCATCCCCATTCTGCTTCTGGTGCTCTATTTCATTGGCTTGATATCGGGCCTTGTCGTGGAGCGACAACGCGGCGAGATTGCCATCCTCAAGAGCCGTGGCGCCGGTGATTCACAGGTCATTGGCATCTATGCCCTTGAAGGGCTCTTGATCGGCGTCATCGGCTTCTTTGGCGGCCTCTTTATTGGCCGGCAATTGGCCCTGGTCATGGGCAATACAGTCTCGTTTCTGGCCTTTGGGGATCGCGTACCCCTGCCAGTGCTTATCACGACTTCGGCCATTCGTATGGCCTTGCTGGGCATTGTCATCGCGTTGCTGGCCAGCTTGATGCCGGCCATGCGCGCAGCGCGGTTGACCATCGTCACCTACAAGCGAGAACGCGCCCGCGCTCTGGAAAAGCCGTTCTGGCAGCGCTACTTTATCGATTTCTTATTGCTCATTCCTGCCGGATATGGATACTATATCCTGAACAATCGCGGAACGATCAGCTTTCTGGGCAATGGTGGATCGGGAGACCCCTTTAACGATCCGTTGCTCTTCTTGGTGCCCGCACTGACCATCTTTGCCGCTTCGCTTTTGATCATCCGGATATTCCCGCTGATCATGGAGTTCCTGGCCTGGGCTACGTCCCAGGTGGTCAAATCGGTTTCGGTGGTGTTGGCGCTGCGCCAGCTCGCCCGCGTCTCCAAGCAATACACCGGGTCGTTGCTGCTGCTCATCTTGACCCTCAGCCTGGCCACCTTTACGGCGTCCATGGCGCGCACGCTAGATCAGAGTCTCATCGATCGCATGTACTATCGATTTGGCTCCGACTATTTGCTGTCCGTGGCCGGAGAGAACCCGGCAGCTCAGGGAGAAGGGTCTGCGGCCAATTCTCAGGCTGAAGAGGTGGGCGGTTGGATCTTTGTGCCCGTGTCCGAACACCTGCACGTCGACGGCATCGAGGCGGTGGCCCGTGTGGGGGCCTATCCTGCCACAACGACCATCGGCAGAAGCACCGCACGGGGGCGCTTCTACGGCATCGACCGATTTGATTTCCCCGACGTAGCCTTTTTCCGGCGTGACTTTGGCTACAATCAGCTTGGCGGGTTGATGAACCGCCTGGCGCTGGATAACTCGGCGCTGCTGGTTAGCCCCAGTTTCCTCCGAGACTATTCGCTGAGCGTTGGCGATCGGGTCGACCTGACGGTGTCGGTATGGGGCGAGCGCCGAAACATCCCCTTTATCATCACCGATCTGGTCACCTATTTCCCCACCTACTATCCGGATAATGAGGAGAATCGTTACCTCTTTGTGGGGAATCTGGAGTACATCTTTGAGCAGATGGGGGGCATTTTCCCCTATGACGTGTGGGCGCGCATGAGGCCTGACGTGGATCCGGAGAGGATCCAGAGAGATCTGCTCGATTACGATATCCGCGTCATCTCGATGCGCGGCAGCCGCGAGGCCATCGAGCGAGAACAAGGGCGCCCTGAGCGCACCGGCGTGTTCGGCATCCTGTCGGTAGGGTTTATCGCCGCCGCGATTCTGACCATGCTGGGGTTCCTGCTCCACGCCATGATCTCGTTCCGGCAGCGCTATATCGAGTTTGGCGTGTTGCGCGCCATCGGCCTATCCGTTGGGCAGATGATCAGCTTCCTGGGGCTCGAACAGTTCCTGCTCATTGTCACCGGCATCTCGGCGGGCACCATCATCGGGGTGTGGGTGAGCCAACTGTTCATCCCCTTCCTTCAAGTCGGCACAGATCGGCATATCAATGTGCCTCCCTTTGTGGTGCTCATTGCCTGGGAGGATATCATCAAGATCTATGCTGTGTTCGGCGTTATGCTTCTCGCCTCGGTAGGCGGTATGATTTGGTTCTTGCTCCACCTCAGAATCTTTGAGGCGGTCAAGCTTGGAGAGGCGGTCTAGCATGGCATCAACAGAGACCAACGGCCCGATGATCCTCTGCGACGGGCTGGTCAAGATCTACAAGGTACAGGATCTCGAGATTGTGGCCCTGCAAGGGTTGGATCTCATGGTGGATCGTGGCGAGTTCATGGCCATCATTGGCCCCAGCGGCAGCGGCAAGTCGAGCCTGATGAACATTCTGGGGGGTCTGGATAGGCCCTCTGCGGGCAAGACCATTGTCGACGGCCAGGACTTGCTCAAGCTCTCCTCCTTTGCCCTGACCCGCTATCGTCGGCAAAAGGTGGGTTTTCTCTGGCAGCAGCCGTCGCGCAACTTGATCCCCTACCTTTCGGTGGAGGAGAATGTCGAGCTGCCCATGATCGTGGCGGGCATGTCGTACAAGGAGCGCAAAGATTGGACCCGCGAGTTGTTGGAGGCCGTTGGGTTGTGGGATCGTCGCCATCACGATCTGCCCCGGCTGTCGGGTGGTGAGCAGCAGCGCACCGCCATCGGCGTGGCGCTCTCGAACAAGCCCGTATTGCTGCTGGCCGACGAGCCCACCGGTGAGGTGGACACGGCAACGGCAGAGACGATCCTGAACACCCTGCGCTTTTTGAACCGCGAGTATAATTTGACCATCGTCACGGTGACCCATGATACGCGCCTGTCTGATCAGGTGGATCGTGTGGTGACCATACGCGACGGACGAACCAGTAGCGAGCGTGTGCGTCGACTGCGCGCCGCTGTGGTGGAAGAAGCTGGCGAGATGGTGGCCGAGGACAATGGCGAGACGGCAGCAGAAGAGCATGAGGTCTCGTATCACGAGTATGCCGTGCTCGACTATGCCGGGCGGTTGCAGATCCCGCGGGATTACCTTGAGGAGATGGGCATCTCGGATCGCGCCCAGATCGAGCTTACCGAGGCTGGCATCCTGATCACGCCGGCGACGGGGCTGGATAATGCTTCGGCGCAGGCGGCGCGCGTCTCTCAGGTCAGCGAGCAGTGGGGGCCTCAGCGTCGCCCTGCAGACCTCAAGCTTCGCCTGAGCGATGCCAGTCGCGGGCTGCGCAAGCTCTTTGGCAAAGAGAAAGAGTAGCCGTGATTATGCGAGACAGGATGGACAATGATCGTGGCAGATAACAGCAACGGAGTTGTGGCGCATAGCATCGGCGTAACCCGCGTCTATCACGTCGAATCGATCGATGTACATGCGCTTCGTGGGGCCAATTTTCGCGTCGAGTCCGGTGAGTTTGTCGCCCTCATGGGCCGCTCGGGCTCGGGCAAGACCACGCTGATGAATATCCTCGGCGGCCTGGATCATCCGACAGAGGGTGAGGTGCATGTCTTTGGGCAAGATATCACCAGGCTGTCAGATCGCCGACTCACCGAGATACGTCGGAAGCGCATTGGATTTGTGTTCCAGTCCTTTGCGCTGTTGCCTACCATGTCGGCGTATGAGAATGTCGAACTCCCACTGCGCATGATCGGCGTGAATAGGCGCGAACGCCGGCAGCGCGTGATGGAATGCCTTGAGCTGGTTGGCTTGACCCGCTGGGCCAAGCACCGCCCCCAAGAGATGTCGGGCGGTCAGCAGCAGCGCGTCGCCATCGCCCGTGCCCTGGTGAACGAGCCGGGCCTGATCCTGGC
>SKLG01000549.1 GCA_007123335.1 Anaerolineae bacterium
ATGACGTGACGGGCGGTGTGTACAAGACCCGGGAACGTATTCACCGCAGTATTGCTGACCTGCGGTTACTAGCAACTCCAACTTCATGCAGGCGGGTTGCAGCCTGCAATCTGAACTGAGATCGGCTTTGTGGGATTAGCTCCGCCTCGCGACTTTGCTGCCCTCTGTACCGACCATTGTAGCGTGTGTGTAGCCCTGGACATAAAGGCCATACTGACTTGACGTCATCCCCACCTTCCTCCGGTTATATGCCGGCAGTCTCGCTAGACATTTCTAACTAGCAACAAGGGTTGCGCTCGTTGTAGGACTTAACCCAACACCTCACGGCACGAGCTGACGACAGCCATGCAGCACCTGTGTACGCTCCCCGAAGGGTCGGTCCGGTTTCCCTTCCCTACTACGTACATGTCAAGCCCAGGTAAGGTTCTTCGTGTAACTTCGAATTAAACCACACGCTCCGCTGCTTGTGCGGGTCCCCGTCAATTCCTTTGAGTTTTAACCTTGCGGTCGTAGTCCCCAGGCGGGATACTTATCGCGTTGGCTTCGGCACTGCGGGAGTTTACACCCCCAATACCTAGTATCCACCGTTTACAGCTAGGACTACCGGGGTATCTAAGCCCGTTTGCTACCCTAGCTTTCGCCTCTCAGCGTCAGATGCAGGCCAGAAGGCCGCCTTCGCCACTGGTGTTCCTCCTAATATCTAAGCATTCCACTGCTACATTAGGAGTTCCGCCTTCCTCTCCTGCTCTCTAGTTGCCTAGTTTTGGACGACCTTTCTCAGTTAAGCCGAGATCTGTCACGCCCAACTTTCGCAACCGCCTACTTGCCCTTTACGCCCAGTAATTCCGGATAACGCTCGCCTCCTACGTTTTACCGCGGCTGCTGGCACGTAGTTAGCCGAGGCTTATTCCCAAGGTACCGTCCTTCCTCTTCCCTTGGAAAAGAGCTTTACAACCCGAAGGCCTTCATCGCTCACGCGGCGTTGCTGCGTCAGGGTCTCCCCCATTGCGCAATATTCCTCACTGCTGCCTCCCGTAGGAGTCTGGACCGTGTCTCAGTTCCAGTGTGGCTGATCATCCTCTCAGACCAGCTACCGATCGTCGCCTTGGTGGGCCGTTACCCGCACCAACTAGCTAATCGGCCGCAGGCTCATCCCAGAGCGGGTCGAAACCCTTTCCTCTCCTCTCGCGAGAAGATCGTATGCGGAATTAGCTGCCCTTTCGGACAGTTGTTCCCCTCTCCGGGGCAGATCACCTACGTGTTACTCACCCGTCCGCCACTAACAAGCGCCAGGGCGCCTACGCCTGCCAGAGCTTCCGAGGCTTTCACCTCTTCCACTCCTTTCAGCGCGGCCTCCCCTTGCTTGTCCGTTCGACTTGCATGTGTCAAGCACGCCGCCAGCGTTCATCCTGAGCCAGGATCAAACCCTCCGTAAAAATGTAAACCTGCTCGTTCGCAGGTGTTACCCTCTTGACGAGGCTCGAAGCTTGTCTCGTGAACCTGTCGTTCCTGTCACTCTTTACTTGTTAAGGTGCTTTTCTTCGCGCACAATTGTGTATTGTACTACACCTTGCGCCCTCTGTCAAATCCCCCGTGAGAGCCTGTTTGGATCTCTATCGGGAGCCGAGAACAGTTCGCTCTACCGAGCGTCCCATCTCGCGGGACGTGTTTCATCCCGAGCGACAAGTGGGTATTTTACAGGAACTTTTCCCATCTGTCAAATCTCGAAAAAAGGCTTTTTTCGCATCGTGCGACAGCGTATCAATCCCTATCCGCACGACACAACCGACGTGCAGACGTCGGTTGCTAATGAGCCCATCCACCTCTACCATGAGGGGTATTTTATTAACGCCCATTGACAAGGCCAAGTATAGTCGTAGATCGTCGCGATGTCAAATCGCGGGAAAGGCCTTCTTCGCATCACCAGGCAAGTATCAAGCTCTGCCTCTGACACCATACAACCGACGTCTGACGTCGATTGTCAACAAGCCCATCCATCTCTACCATGAGATTCAACTTTTAATACCCATTAACAGGCTCAAGTATAGTCATGAACGGTTAGGGTGTCAAATCGGCAAAAAGTGCTTTTGGCAGTTCGATTGACATGCAGAACCTCCTTGGGCTAAGATGTCGTCGGTGCAATGTGCAGCCCTTTGTGCTGCAGCGGCCCAAAGCCACGGCAGATCGTGAGTGCTCACAAAATATGAGGGAGATTATGGACAAGCGCTTTCGCGCTATCATCGTGGTAGGAACTCTCGTGCTGGTTGCTATCTTGGGATTGGCCGGTTATCTGGCCTGGCTCAACATCACCCGCGTCGATACCCTCAAGGCTACGGTGGAGGGCAAGATCGTGCCCGTTCGCGCGCAGGCTTCGGCCAGGGTGGTGGCGCTGCCACTAGAGCTGGGCGACGCCGTCATGGCGGGTGAGGAGGTCGCTCTGCTCAAGACCCAGACCGCTCAGGGCACCTTGATAGTGCCGATCCTGGCGCCGATCAGCGGCATCGTGGCCAGCGAAACGGCCGCCATCGGCGATACCCTTTCCGCCGGCCAGACGATGCTCACATTGGTAGACCCCGACAGCTTTTGGATCTCGGCCAGCATTCACCAGAACCGCATCCCGCAGGTTCGTGTCGGGCAGCAGGTGCGAGTGCGTATCTCCACCCGCACCAAGAGGCGCACCTTCTGGGGGCAGGTAGAGCAGATCGGCTCCGCTACCCAGTCGGCATTTGCCTCCACAGCGGTCGGGGCCGGAGGATCGCTGCCTTCCGAGGTCCCGGTGATCATCTCATTGGACGCCGAAGGTTATCCCCTCTTTCCGGGCATGCGCGCCGAGGTGCGCGTTCGCCTTGAACCACGGGCCAGCTTATGGTAGCGCAAGACACAGCGGCGCCGGCCCGACCCGTTCCGGAGCGCGCCGGCGCTATAGCCAGGATGCGGGCCGAGGGACATCCGCTATTGCGGATGATGGGCTTTTTGTGGGAGTACGAGACGGCGGTCAGCCTCACGCTGCTCTTTTTGATCGCCTCGTCGCTGCTGGCACTGGTCACTCCTTCTCTGATCCAACAGGTCATCGATCGCGCAGCGGCCTATGGCAGCCCCTCCGTGCTGGGGCTTTATGCTATCGGGGTCGTGCTCGTGTCGGTGGTCAATGGCGCGTGCAGCTTTGGCCAGCGCTATGGCGTGGCCTATCTGGTGCAAGGCGCCCTCTTTGATCTGCGCAACGCCCTCTATAGCCACATCCTGCACCTGCCCTTTGGCTTTCACGACCGCACCCGCACCGGTCAGCTCATCTCACGCATGACCAGCGATATCGATAACCTATCCGGCTTTTTCGATTTTGGGCTCACAGGCCTGGTGAGTATGACGATCACCTTCTTTGGGGCCGCGTTCATGCTCTTTCGCATGAGCTGGCAGATCGGCTTGCTGGGTCTGGGCATTGTGCCGCCGCTGGTGGTCGTGGCGTTTCGCGGCTCGAACACGTTGGGGCCGCGCTTTTTCGAGCTGCGTCGCCAGTTTGCCCGCATCATGTCACAGCTACAGGAGAACTTTTCCGGGGTGCGGGTGGTCAAGGCCTTTGCCCGCGAGGAGCATGAGGTCTCGCGCTTTCGCCTGGAGCTGGATGAATTCCTGCGCCAACGTATGGGCGTCGTCCGCGCCTTTGCCACATTTATGCCGCTCATGGATTTCCTCACCAATTCTGGCACGCTGCTCATTCTGGGCTATGGCGCCCTCTCGGTCATCAATGGCCAGCTCAGCCTGGGCCAATTGGTGGCCTCGCAAGCCTACCTGATGATGCTCACCGGGCCGGTGCGCATGGTGGGGTTCATGGTGGTCATGGGCCGCCGCGCCTCGGCCGCCGCCGAACATATCTGCGAGATCCTTGACGCCACCCGCGAGGTGGTAGAGGCGCCCGACGCCTATGATCTACCCTCCGTTAAGGGCGAGGTCACCTTTGATCACGTCTTTTTCGGCTATGAAGAAGGAAGCCACGTGCTGCGCGACATCACCCTCCATGTGCAACCCGGCGAGACCATTGCCCTGCTGGGCGCCACCGGCTCGGGCAAGACCAGCGTCATCAATCTGATCCCTCGCTTTTATGACGTTAGCACCGGTCGGGTGCTTGTAGATGGCCACGATGTCCGCGAGGTGACGCTGCACTCTCTGCGACAACAAATCGGCACCATCTTTCAGGAGGCGGTGCTCTTTACCGGCACCATCGCCGACAATATCGCCTTTGGCAAGGCTGATGCCACCATGGACGAGATCGAGCGCGCCGCGCGGATGGCTCAGGCCCACGATTTCATCATCGAGTTCCCCGACGGCTACCAGACCCATGTGGGCGAGCGGGGCATCACCGTCTCGGGCGGCCAGCGTCAGCGCATCACCATCGCCCGGGCGCTGCTCCTCGACGCCGCTATCTTGATCATGGACGATTCGACCTCCAGCGTTGATGTAGAGACCGAATACCTGATTCAAAGCGCGCTGAACCAGGCGATGCAGGGGCGCACCGCTTTTGTCATCGCCCATCGCCTCTCCACCGTCAAGAACGCCGACCGCATCCTGGTGCTCGATGCCGGCGTCGTCGTCCAGGAGGGCACTCACGACGAGCTGCTGGCCGTCGATGGCCCTTATCGCCGCATCTATGAGACTCAGTTCGCCGACCAGGAAGAAGGGGAGGCGGTCTAATGGGCTTTTGGGGACACGGCTTTCACCTGGCCGCTGCGAACAAAAAGGGCTTTGACACGCAGCTTCTATTGCGCACACTGCGCTACATGCTGCCCTACCGCCTCGCTCTGGCTACCTCTATCGCCTCGGTGCTCGTCGTCACCAGTTGTGATCTGGCGCGCCCTTATCTGGTCAGCGTGGTCATAGACCGCGACATCCCCTCCGGTGTTGCGGCCAACCTGTTCCCCACCTTGGCGCTGTACGCCGGCACCCTGATCCTGGGGATGGCCGCCATGGTCGGCCAGCGCCTGGTCACCGGGTGGATCGGCCTCAAGGTGATCTGGGACCTGCGTGACGGCGTTTTTCGCCACTTGCAGACCCTCTCGTTGCGCTTTTACGACAACCGCGAGACGGGCGACACCATCTCACGCATGACCAACGACATCGATCTGCTGAACGAGCTCATCTCCAACGGCCTGGTGACGCTGGTGAACACCCTCTTTGCACTGAGCGGCGCGGTGCTGGCGATGCTGGCTCTCGACGTGCGCCTCTCCATCGTGACCCTGGCGGTCATGCCGTTGGTGCTGTTCATCACCGTCGTCTTTCGCGGCTGGATCGGCGAGGCCTATCGGGGCATGCGGCAGGAGATCGCCAAGGTGACCACCCACGTCGAGGAGGGGATCGCCGGGGTGCGCATCATCCAATCCTTTGCCCAGGAGGAGCGCGACATCGGTCGCTTTCGCGCGGTGAATGATGCGAATCGCCTGGTCGCCATGGAGGCCGCAGGGCTGCGCTCGATCTATTTCCCCTCTATCGATCTGGTCTCCTCGGTGGGCATCGCCGTGGTGCTCTGGTTCGGCGGCATCGCCGCACTGCGCGGCGACCTCACCTTTGGCATCATGGTGGCTTTTCTGCTCTACCTCTTTCGCTTCTTTCAGCCCATCCGCAACCTGACCATGCTCTACGACCAGGTGTTGGCCGCCATGGCCGCCTCGGAGCGCGTCTTTGAGCTGCTCGATACCGAGCCCGACATCTGCGACCCCGACGAGCCGATCAACCTGCCGAGGATCGAGGGCCACGTCGAGTATCAGCATGTGCACTTTCGCTACGTGGAGGACGACCCGGTACTCGTCGATGTAAGCCTGCACGCCGAGCCGGCGGAGATGATCGCCATCGTCGGCGCCACCGGCTCGGGCAAATCGACGATCATCAGCCTTCTCTCGCGGCTGTACGACGTGGATGAGGGGCGCATCCTCATCGATGGCCACGAGCTGCGCGAGATCGCCATCCACTCCTTGCGCACCCAATTGGGCGTCGTGCTGCAAGAGGGATTTCTGTTCTCCAACACCATCCGCGAGAATATCCGCTATGGACGCCTTGACGCCACCGATGAAGAGGTAGAGGAGGCGGCCAAGGCGGTAGGCGCCCACGAGTTCGTCATGCGCATGCCCGACGGCTATGACACCGAGGTGCGCGAGCGCGGCGAAAAGCTCTCCATGGGCGAACGCCAGCTCATCTGCCTGGCCCGCGCCCTCATCGCCGATCCGCGAATCCTCATCCTCGACGAGGCCACCTCCTCCATCGACCCCTACACGGAGCTCATCATCCAGGACGCGTTGCTCAAGCTCTTTCAGGGGCGCACCTCCATTGTTATCGCCCACCGCCTCTCCACGGTGCGCCGCGCCGACCGCATCTATGTCCTCGATCACGGCGAGATCCAAGAGGTGGGCAGCCACGACGAGCTGCTGGCCAAGGGCGGGCTGTACGCCAACCTCTACGAGCTGCAGTTCAAGGCGCAAGAGGAAGAGGTCGATCCCGATTCGCGCCGATCTGAATAAGCTAGGCGGTATAGGTAATGGAAAAAGATCCTGAACCCAGGAGGAGCCCGGACATTGGCGGCGTGCGCCTCGTAGCGAGGAACCTGGCATGAATGCGCTTGTCTGGCTCGGTATTGTCTTTTGTCTATCTCAATCTGCCATACTCTCCGGTCTAAATCTCGGCTTTTTCTCGCTTAGCAAACTTGATCTTGAGGTCGAGATCAGGAAGGGGAACGATCAGGCGGAACGGGTCCAAGAGCTGCGGCAGGACGCGAACTTGGCCCTGGTGACGATTCTCTGGGCCAACGTGGGTGTGAACGTCCTGCTCGCCTTGTTATCGGACTCGATACTCGGCGGCATCGGGGCTTTTCTATTCTCCACGGTGGTCATCACCGTATTCGCAGAGATTATTCCTCAGGCCTATTTCAGCCGTCACGCCCTGCGTTTGGCAGGTATACTCGCTCCGGTGTTACGATTCTACCAAATCCTGTTCTATCCGGTGGCGCGACCTTCAGCCTGGCTCCTGGATCTATGGCTTGGTGGGGAGGAGATTCGCTACTTCCCTGAACGCGACCTGCGTCAGGTGATTCGAGTGCACATGGATTCCACGGAAAGCGACATTGCCCGCGTAGAGGGTCAGGGTGCGCTCAATTTCCTCGCTCTCGACGACGTGCCTGTGTATGATGAAGGCGAAGTGGTCGATCTAGATAGCGTACTACAGCTCGAGTTTGAAGAACAACGTCCCGTTTTTCCCTCTATCGAGCCGAGAACGGATGATGATTTTATACGGGCCGTCAATCGTTCAGGTAAGAGCTGGGTAGTCATCATAGATCACACAGGTGAGCCACGGCTGGTGCTCAACTCGGAGAGTTTTATGCGTGAGGCGTTATTCGCACCGGAGCGTTTCAACCCCTATCGACACTGCCATCGTCCCATCGTGGTGCGGGAGCCCCAAAAGAAGCTGGGAGAGCTAATTCCAAAATTCCGCGTGCGTCCGGGGCCGGTGGGCGATGATATCATCGATGATGACGTGATTCTGCTTTGGGGTGAGCAGCCGCGAATTCTAACCGGCACCGACATCCTGGGGCGTCTGCTACGCGACATCGTGATCGACTCGCCTAGCCGCTCTGATGGCACTCCATCTGTAGACAGGGCGCCAGATCGCTAATCTGTAGCGACAAAAAGACCTCTTTTGGCATTCCCCATCGCCTCATGTACAATATTTTGTAATCATATACTGGGGGAGCTTGAGCTGAGAGGATGGCAGGGATACGGGCATTGAACCCACGTCGCCATCGACCCCGATACCTGATCTGGGTAATGCCAGCGTAGGGAAACAAGTGATAGCGTGCTTTGGAAGCGTGCTGCTGGCCCCTCTTGGCTGGCAGCACGTTTTTTTGCGTCTCTCCAGACCTATTGTGGGAAGGAAAACAAGGGCATGGCGACGAACGACTCCGGCACCAACGTAGTGGTGGTAGCCCATGGCGTGCTGAGTCATGCCCATCGCCTGCGCTCAATATTAGCTACGGCGGATCAGATCATCGCCGCCGACGGTGGCGCGAATTGGCTGTACGATCAGGGGCGGACGCCTCACCTGCTTGTCGGTGACATGGACTCGGTGCGCCCGGAGGTGCTGACCGCTCTGGCATCGACAGACTGCGGCATTGAGCGTCACCCGGCAGCCAAGGACGAGACCGATCTGGAGCTGGCGCTGCTGCGAGCGGCAGATGATCACCCACAACGCATCACGGTGTTGGGCGCGTTGGGCGGGCGCGTGGATCATGAGCTGGGCAACATCCTGCTACTGACTATGTCCGAGCTAGAGGGTATTGAGACGGTGCTTTACGACGGCGTTTCCACCCTCTCGCTCTGTCGCCGCTGCTGCGCCATTGTGGGAGAGCCCGGTGATACCGTTTCCCTGCTCCCTCTGGGCGGTGATGCCCACGGCATCGTGACCCAAGGGCTCGCTTACCCGCTGCATGGCGAGACGCTGCGTCTCGGTCCGGCTCGTGGGATCAGCAATGTGCTGACCGAGGCGCGCGCCACCATTCGGTTGGAGGCCGGCTTGTTAATGGTCGTGCATACGCCAGAGCGCCATCTGGAGGAGGTAGAGGATGAGCACTAGTGCAGAGCGTGAGAATCCCTTTGCAGAAGAGGAGCACGCCACCAATTATGATGCCTGGTTCGACACACCCTTGGGCCAAACGGTTGACCGCCTTGAGAAGGAGATGGTCTACCACCTGGCCCGCCCGCAAGCCGGCGAGACCGCCCTCGATGTGGGCACCGGCACAGGGCACTGGGCACTGGACCTGGCCCAGCGTGGCCTGACCGTCACCGGAGTAGATATCTCCGAGGCGATGCTGGCGGTGGCCCAGCAAAAGTCGGCAGAACTGGGTCTGGATGAGCGGGTGACCTGGCATCAAGCCGATGCCCATGCCCTGCCTTTTCCCGGCAGCGCGCCACAGGATGGCGAGGACGGCCGCTTTGCGTTGGTGCTGTCGGTGACCACGTTAGAGTTTGTCGGTGATCCAGAGCATGCCCTGGCCGAGATGGTCCGCGTGACGGCGCCAGGCGGGCGCGTGGTCGTGGGTGTGCTGAACGCGTTGAGCCCTTGGGCCGAGTTCTATCGCGAGCAGGCCGAAATCCATGATACGCCCTTTCGCCACGCGCACTTTTTCACGCCGCATGAGCTTGTGGAGCTGTTGCACCGCTGGGGCAGGCCACAATGGGGTAGCGCCGTATTCGTGCACCCCTCGGG
>SKLG01000544.1 GCA_007123335.1 Anaerolineae bacterium
GAGAATGCGGGCGATGGCCCGACGAACGGCGGATTTTATGTCGAGCTGTGGGTGGGCGCTGAGCGCATCGCGCGCCATGACCATCCCGGTCTCGACGCCGGCGAAAAGGGCAGCGTCAGCGGTTGGTCGCATACCATCGAGGTCGCGGGGACCTATATGGTGCGGTTTGTCGTCGATGCAGATCATGCCATTGCCGAATTTGATGAGAGCAACAACGTGTGGGAGCAACCGTTCACCTGGCATGGACTGATATGGATTCCCTATGTGTGTAAGCATCATGCGCCGACGCCCATCGAGACGCCGACGCCCGTGCCCACCATCCCACCAACGCCCGTGCCCACCATCCCGCCAGCGCCGGTGGCCACTATCACCCCATAGGCGCTGTTCGTCAGCTCACATGCCATACTCGGACTCGAGTATGGCTAGAGACTGCCGTAGAGCCGATAGACGTCGTCGAGGGACATCCCCTCCAGGATGCGGCGGCGCTCCTCGGTCTCGCTGGCCAGAAGCTCCTCGCAGCGCAACAGCACGGCGTCGGTGATCTCCGCCGGGATCACCTGCACGCCGTCGCTGTCGCCAAAGAGATAATCGCCGGGGCGCACCGGCACCGAGTGGCGCAGATGCCCCGGCATATAGATCGGCTCGTTGATCGCCTCGACGATCCAGCCGGTCTTCGCATTGGCGGTGACGCCCAGGGTAAAGACGGGGAAATCCTCCATGCGCAGGATGACCCGCGTGTCGCGGACGTTGCCGGCCAGCACGATGCCCTCGGCGCCCAGCGACTGGGCCAGGTGGGAGCTCATCTCGCCCCAGTGGGCGCAGAGCAGGTTGGGGCCGGTGTCGATGCAGATCACGCAACCGGGGGTGATGGCCTCCATGATCTCGCGCTGCTTGGGGCCGCCGCCCCAACCCTCCTCGCCGCGAGCGCGAAGGATCTCCTCGCTCTCGGGATAGCTGTGCATCTTGACCGTGAGGGCGTGGCCGGCGAGGACCATATCCTGGCGCAAGGGCCGAATCTGCGGCGAGAGCATGGTGTCGCGGATGCCCAGCGCCCACAGCTTGTCGAACACCAGGCCGCCGTAGAGCCGGCGATAGCGACGATTGCGGGCGAGAGGGTCGGGGGGCGGCGCTGTGTCTGGCTCGCGGGTTTCGTGGGTCATTTGTGCTCCTCAGCATTCGTTAAGGATAGCCACCGTCTTCTGCTAGACCTCATCATCAACTTGAGATATACTCTCGGCATTCACCGGGGCCAGACCCGTCTGCCGATCGATAACTGGGCGCTATACACTCGTCCCTTCAGGGGAGGTAACAAATATGAAAACGGTAGCTAGAGCTCCCACCGCTTCATTTTTCGTCCTGGCGTATCTCATTTCCTGGATTTTCTGGATTCCGCTGATTTTCGTGGAGGGCGATCCGGGAATATTCTTTAATGTTCTCTGGATACTGGGAGGCCTGGGACCTTTCGCGGCTGCCATTCTTGTAAGCAAGGCAATAGGCGTTTTTACCGGCTTTAAAAGACTGCTCTTCATGTGGCGAGTCGGCCTTGAGTGGTACTTCGTCGCTCTGGCTCTGCCTATAGTGATTGGTGCTGTCTCTTATGTTGTGTTTCTCATAGCTGGAGGAACGCCGGCGATTTCGCCAGAGACCCCGCCCTTGTATTTCTATCCACTACTGCTGCTATTCGTCATGATCTTGGGCGGCGGCCTGGAAGAGCCGGGCTGGCGCGGTTTTGCTTTACCTATGCTGCTCAAGCGCCACAATCCCTTTGTGGCCAGTATGATCGTAGGGATAGGATGGGCGTTTTGGCACTTGCCGCTATTCTTTGCGCCGATGTCGTCGCAGTTTGGCCTTCCCTTTGGGTGGTACTTTGTGAACACTCTGGCGCTTTCGATCATGTTCACCTGGTTGTTTTTGAAAAGCAGCGGCAGCACGGTGACGGCCATTGTTCTGCATGGCGGCATCAATGCCGCGTTCACCTGGTATCCGGGGTTGTCCAATGTCCCCACCGCTTTGGGGACGCTGCATTACTATGCGCCCATTACCATAGGGAGCTGGTTGATCGCAGGGCTGTTGCTGATCATCCATAGAAGGCGGTTTTTCACCAGCGGAGACACGCCCGGCCTAATGTGACAGGTTGCGATCTCGAACGTGCTCACCCCTCCTGCCACCGACGTCGAGGGCGACCGCGCTTCCCATCCCCGCTACAGACGTCAAAGGGGCATAATTCGCACTATGCCCCGTTATCAAACTCACGATCTACCAGTCAATCGCCGTCCCATCGTCGGGATGGTAGGTCTCGGGGTTGCGCCAGTCGTGGGGCACCTTGTCGGCCATCGCCTCGTCGTCCAGCTCGATGCCCAGCCCCGGCTTTTCCGGGAGCGGGATATAGCCATCGACCATCTGGAAGGGCTCTTTAAGATAGCCCTCGCCCAGAGAGGCGTGCTCCTGGATGAGAAAGTTGGGGATGGCCGCGTCGAGCTGCAAGCAGGCGGCCAGGGCGATGGGCCCCAGCGGGCAGTGCGGGGCGATGGCGCCATAGTAGGCCTCGGCCATGCCAGCGATGAGCCGCCCCTCAAAGATGCCCCCGGCGTGGGCGATGTCGGGCTGTAGGATCGACGCCGCGCCCTTTTCCAGCACTTCGCGAAAGCCCCACTTGGTAAAGAGTCGCTCGCCGGTGGCGATGGGCAGGTGGGTCTTGCGCGCCATATCGGCCAGCACGTCGACATTCTGGCACTGCACCGGCTCCTCGACGAACATGGGCTGATAGGGCTCGAGCGCCTTGATGAGCAGCATCGCCGTCTGCGGGGGGACGGCGCCGTGAAAGTCGATGGCGATGTCGATATCCTTGCCCACCGCCTCGCGCATGGCGGCAAAGCGCTCGACGACGCGGTCCACGAACCCCGGCGTCTCGATGATCCGCGCCGGCCGGCCGCCGCTGGGACCCGTCTTCATCGCCGTAAAGCCCTCGGCCACCATGGCCTTGGCGTTGGCCGCCGCCTGCTCGACGGTGGCGCCGCCGCAGCCGCGATAGATGCGGATGCGATTGCGCAGCGGGCCGCCCAGCAGCTTGTAGACCGGCACGCCCATGGCCTTGCCGGTGAGGTCCCACAGGGCGTGCTCGACGCCAGAGAGGGCGCTGGTGAGGATGGGGCCGCCGCGGTAAAAGGCGTGCTTGTACATCGCCTGCCAGTGGTGCACGACTTGGGTCGGGTCCTTGCCCAGCAGATAGGGCTCTAGCTCGGCGACGGCCTGGGCACAGGTGAGCGCCCGCCCCTCGAGGATTGGCTCGCCGAGGCCGATCAGCCCCTCGTCGGTGTGCATCTTGAGAAAGAGCCAGCGCGGCTTGACCAACAGCGTTTCGAGCTTGGTGATCTTCATCTTGGGTACTCCTGATGTTGGGAGGGATGGCACATCGGTTTCTTGTGGCCTGTGGCGCCGATACGACGGCGCCATGTAGCGCAAGTAGCTGGCCATATTCTGAGCGGCTCCCTCGTCGCCTTTCAGCCGGAGAGATCCAGAAAGATAGGCGGACTCGCCACTCATCTGGCCGCTCAACACCTTGTCCAGTATCTCTGAGGTGAGGGTAATGCCGGCGGTGGCCTGGGCAGAGCCCTCCTTGGCGCCAGAGAGGTGGCCCTTCCAGAAAGACAGCACATACTCGCCGGACAAGTCGGTGACGATGAACGCCAAGGACGCGTTGGCATGCGCAATGAGCGCCTTGAAGGCATCATCCTGCCGCAATTCGGCGACGACCCGATCCAACACCGCGTATAGCTGCTCTTTGGAACGGTATTCGGTCATGACTCCCTCGCTTCTGTGGCCCATACGCAGCGAAACGGTCTCTCCTGCGCCATCGTATCGGATGGCGCGCAGTCACGCAAGCCTTCTCACCCTCTCTCGGACGACGACGCCAGAATAAGAGGGTGAGATAAACCCGTGGCTAGATGGTGATCCACTCGGCATCGGCGTCAAACATGCGCCCGACCATCTCGCGGATCTGGTCGAGGGAGAGGAGCGACGACGTCAGCGGATCGAGCTGCACCGCCTGATAGATGCTCTCGCGGTCGCCCTCCACCAAGCCCTGAACGGCCAGCTCTTGCACGGCCAGGCTGGTGCGGTTGAGGGCGGCGAGCTGCGCCGGCAGATCGCCCACATGGCAGGGATGCAGGCCGCAGTTGTCCACCATGATCGGCACCTCGACGATGGCGTCGGTGAGCAGGTTGGTGATCAGGTGGGTGTTGGCCACGTTGCCGTTGAACACATAGGGTTCGTTGGTCTCCATGGCGTTGAGGATGTAGGAACAGAACTCGTGGGAGCGATCCATGGGGATCTCGTCTTGGCCCAACGCCAGCCGACGCAGCTCCTCATCCTGCTGGCGACGCCGCTCCTCGACGCCGGCCCAGCGCTTCTCCGGGTCGCTGCGCGTCGGGTCCTCCACGGGGACGCCCCACATCTTGGTGCTGGTGTAGCGCGAGATGAGCTCTGGAGTGCGACGGAAATAGGGCAGGTACTCGGAGAGGTGCACCGACGACTCGGAGACAAAGGCGCCAAAGTGCTTCATCGTCTCCCACTTGACCATATCCTTCTCATAGACCTCGGGGTCCTCCATCGCCTTCCAGAGCAGGGGATAGGCGTCCTCACCCTTCCAGCGATAGTCGAGGAACCAGGCCATGTGGTTGATGCCCGCGGCCCAGTAAGAGATCTCTTCAAAGGGGGCGCCGATATAGCCCGCCAGGGTGCGCGCCGTGCCCTGCACCGAGTGGCACAGGCCGACATAGTTGATATCCGCCAGAACATCGACGGCCCAGGAGATCATGACCATGGGGTTGGTGTAGTTGAGCATCAGCGCATCAGGGCACACCTCCTCCATGATATAGGCCATCTCGATAATGGCGGGGGCGTTGCGCAAAAAGTAGAACACGCCGCCGGGCCCCGAGGTGTCGCCGATGGCCTGGTTGATGCCATACTCCAGGGGGATGGTGATGTGCTGCCGGCTACCGCCCACGCGGATGGCGACGGTGACATAGTCGGCGCCGTCGAGGGCGCGACGCAGGTCGGTGGTGGCCTCGATGGTGGCGCCGACGCCGGCCTGGGCCACCATTCGGCGGGCCAGGGCGGCCATGGTCTCGACCTTTTCCTCGTCAATGTCCATCAAGGTGATGGTAGAGTTGTTGAGCGAGGGCCAGGTGAGAATGTCGGTGATCAGGCGCCGCGAAAAGACGTGGCTGCCGGCGCCGATGAGGGTGATCTTGGGCATGGGTGCACTCCTTTATAGGCGAGCAAGGCATACGCTGCGGGGAGTATAATGCGGCCACGGCGGTGAGGCAACCAAAAAGGGACGATCGCCCTTGATCGCCCCCAGACCGTATGCATTTATGGTCGCTATTGCAGCTAGCGCAACAGCGCCAGGATCACGCCGCCCGCCATCACCGAGGCGATCTGCCCCGAGGTGTTGGAGGCCATGGCCTGCATCAACAGGAAATTGGTATAGTCCTCGTCATGGCCGATCTTTTGCACCACGCGGGCCGACATGGGAAAGGCCGAGATACCGCAACCGCCCAGGAGGGGGTTGATGCGATAGCCCGAGATGACGCACATCAGTTTGCCAAAGAGCACGCCGGCCGCCGTGTCGAGGATAAAGGCGAACAGGCCCATCACCAGGATCAGGATGGTGTCCCAGCGCAGAAACGTCTCCCCAACCATGGTCGAGCCGATGGTAATGCCCAGGAAGGTGGTGACGATGTTGGCCAGCTCGTTCTGCGCCGCCTGATTGATGCGTTCGACGACGCCAGCCTCGCGCACCAGGTTGCCGAACATGAGCATGCCGATCAGTGGTGTAGACTCGGGAGCGATCAGCCCCGCCACCAGGGTCACGATGATGGGAAAGAGGATGCGGGTCGTCTTGCTCACCGGGTGGGAGGTGTAGGGCATTTTGATCCGCCGCTCGCGCTGCGTGGTCAACAGCTTCATCACCGGCGGCTGGATGATGGGCACCAGCGACATATACGAGTAGGCGGCCACCGTGATGGGGCCCACCAGGTGAGGCGCCAGCGCCGCGGCCACAAATATCGAGGTGGGGCCATCGGCGGCGCCGATGATGCCGATGGAGGCCGCCTCGTTGATGCTAAAGCCGACCAGCGTGGCCAGCAGCAGCGTACCAAAGATGCCAAACTGGGCTGCGGCGCCAAAGAGCACGAATCTGGGGTTCTCCAGCAACGGGCCAAAGTCGGTCATGGCGCCGATGCCGATAAAGATCAGGGCAGGGAACAGCTCGTTCTGGATGCCTACATCGTACAATATCCTGAGCAGACCGCCCTCGTCCAGCATCCCCGTAGCGGGGATGTTGGCCAGGATGCAGCCCAATCCGATGGGCAGAAGCAACAAGGGCTCGTATTCGTGGCGGATCGCCAGCCAGATCAGCAGGCCGCCCACGGCGATCATGGCCACCCTGGCTGGCGTCAGCCCATAGAAACCTTCTAGCAGGTTCTCGAGCGCAATGAGATCCATCCTCGTAGAGCTCCCTCCGCTTAACCTATGGTGACTAGGGCAGCGTCGTTGGCCACATTCTGCCCGGGCTGAACGTGGACCGCCTGGATCACGCCATCCGTCGTCGCCGAGATGGGCATCTCCATCTTCATCGCCTCGAGGGTGCACACCGTCTGCCCGGCGATGACGCTATCGCCCACGACCACGCGCACCGAGAGCACCTTGCCCGGCATAGGGGCCACGACGGTCTCGCCTTCGACGGACTCGGGCGACACCACCTCGATCTCGGGCTCAGGTTCTGGCTCGGGCTCGGGTTCCGGCTCGGGCTCTGGCTCCGGAGCAGGTGTCGGTGCGGGTGCAGGAGCGGGCGCTGGTGCCGGCGCTGGTGCGGGTGCCGAGGCTCCCGCCGCGACCTCCTCGATCGTCACCGTCTTGGGCTCACCGTTGACCGTGACCTGAATCGGCGAAGTGCTGACATCTCCTACCTCGACGACAAAGGGCTTGCCGTTCACGGTGATCTGGTACTTGGTCATCATCTCCTCCTTTATTGCAGTGCATGGAGCCGACCCTGGTATCTCCAGGTGCCCGGCCCAGGTTCGATAGTAGCCACATAGACGGTCTCGCCCTCGACCTGTTCGTCCTGTTCGTCGACCATGCGCGCGCGGGCAAACGGATCTTGGGCGCTTCTGGCGCGTCGCCGTTCTTGAACAATGGCTGTGGCGATGGCCACGGCCTCATCGGGCAGTGACGCCTGTTTCGCCGCCACGACGGCCAATGCGGCAGCGGTGGCTGCGGCCTCGGCCTCAGCGACAGCGGCTTCGTCCATGACCCCTCGGGCAGCACGCGGCCGACGCACTGGCGCAGGGGCAGGCGGACGCCTGGCCGCTGGGGGCGCTGTCGTGATCGGCGCCAGGGATGCCTCGCCCCGAGGCCGAAAGACGCGATCCAACAGCCAGATGACGATGGCGACGAGGATAAGGGCCAAAAAGACCAGGCCCATGCCCAAAATGGTAATATTGAGTCCTATAGCGAAATTCTCTGCGACAGTCACATGCCCTCCACCTTTGGGTCAGGGGCGTCGGGGATCGCATCGCGCGGCGATCCCCGACGGCTCCCGGGGTTACGATATGTGAGGCTAGCGTCCACCATTCATGCGCGTGGTCAGACGCCAGAGCGACCGATTCGGCGTCGGGCGCTCGGGGCGCTGGACCGGAGCCACAGCCGCCTTGGGCGGGCTGGCAGCGGCCTCCGGAACCGGTGCAGCCTGGGCCTTGGGGAAGATGCGCGGCTCGGTGATCGGGCGCACCTTTCCCGCCGCGCGCAGCTCAAAGAACTCGCGCGCCTGGCTGGGGAACAGGGCATACGAGATCACATCCTCATCACTGCGGGCCAGATCGCCGATCTCGGCCTTGGCCTTCTCAAAGCCGGGCTCTAGCGAGTCGGCCGGGCGACCGGTGATGCGCTCCTCACCGCCGAGGGCCTTTTCCACCAACTCGGGGTTCAGCTCGGCCGGCGCGCGGCCATAGAGCCCCTTGCAATAGTCGCGGACCTCCTGGGTGATAATCTTGTAGCGCTCGCCCATGAGCACATTGATCACCGCCTGGCTGCCGACGATCTGGCTGGTGGGCGTCACCAGGGGCGGATAGCCCATGTCCTCGCGCACCTGTGGCAGCTCCTTGAGCACATCCTCCCAGCGGTCGGCGGCGCCCTGCTGGCGCAACTGGCTCACCAGGTTGGATATCATGCCGCCGGGCATCTGGTAGAGGAGCACACGGATGTCAGCAGTGTCCAGGCCGGCCTCAAACTCGGCCAAGTGCTCGGTGCGCACCTGACGGAAATACTCGGCGATTTCGTTAAGCAGCAACAGATCCAGGCCGGTGTCGCGATCGGTGCCCTGTAAGGTGGCCACCATCGACTCGGTGGGTGCCTGGGCGGTGCCGCCCGAGATGGAAGAGATGGCCGTGTCCACGACATCGACGCCGGCCTCGGCAGCCTTCATCAGGGTGCCCAGGGCAAAGCCGCTGGTGTTGTGGGTATGAAACTGGACCGGCAGTCCCACCTCTTCTTTGAGCCGCTTGGTCAGCTCGTAGGCGACATAGGGCGTACACAGCGCGGCCATGTCCTTGATGCAGATCGAGTCGGCGCCCATATCGGCCAGATCCTTGCCCAGCTCGACAAAGGCGTCGATGGTGTGCACCGGGCTGATGGTGTAGCAGATGGAGGCCTGGTTGTGGCCGCCGTACTTGGCCACACAGTCCATAGCATAGGCCATATTGCGCGGGTCGTTGAGGGCGTCAAAGGTGCGAAAGATGTTCATCCCGTTCTTGATCGACAGCTCGACAAACTTTTCGACAATGTCGTCGGGATAGTGGCGATAGCCGAGGATGTTCTGCCCGCGCAGAAGCATCTGGAACGGGGTGGTGGGCATCTTTGCGCGGAGCACGCGCAGGCGCTCCCAAGGGTCCTCTTGCAGGAAGCGCAGCGCCGAGTCGAACGTCGCGCCGCCCCACATCTCCAGGGAGTGATAGCCCACCGCCTCGAGCTTTTCGAGCACCGGCAGCATGCTGCCGGTGGACATGCGCGTCGCCAGCAGCGACTGGTGGGCGTCGCGCAGAATGGTATCGGTGATTCCAAGCGGATTCTTGGCCATGATCGTATCTACCTTTCTATCAACAAAAACAATTCATCATTTTGGGGCGCGGGCGTCTCGCCCGCGTGCTCTATCATCCATCGCGGGCGAGACGCCC